>JAFTKV010000226.1 GCA_017453085.1 Clostridia bacterium | reverse complement strand
CTTCGTGCGGGTGCAGATGAAGGTTCTGTGCTCTACACGAGCCACGTCGTTGACAGCAGTTCTGTGCAGATAGCAGTTGGGGAGGAGCTCCTCGTTCAGCTTGATCATTTCGCCGGTGGAGCAAGCCTCTGCGCGCAGAGCCTCAGCCTGAGCGTCGGTACCGTCGATCCAGACGATCTTGTCGGGCTGGGTCATAGCGGCCATTTCTTCGATCCAAGAAAGGACATACTTGTTATTGATCATTTTTTCTCTCCTATATATTCATAAGATTTGACAATGTTTCGGAAACACGCGGGTACAACGTATTCCAGCATTATTATAGCGCAAAAATTGCCACTTTTCAATAGACGAATGGATGTTTTTTCAAAATTAACAGATCGTTAATATTGTTCAAACAGCCCGAAGCGCGCCTTGCACAAAAAAGCGATCCGTTTGGATCGCTTTTTTGAGTGTAAGTTAATTTATCTTCTCTTGTGGTTGATTCTGCGGACTCTGTCCATATCCATCTTGGGATTGCGGTCCATATCCAGAAGACCGTTCACCTCTTGGAATACGTCGGTGAGCTGGGTGTAGCAGTAACCGCAGAAGTAGTCGCAGTTCTTGAAGCCCATAGTGATGTCCTCGAAGCGTTCGAAGAACTTCTCTTCGTCGTTCTCTGCGCCGCCGTAGCCCCAGTTTGCGCCGTGCTTATCCTTGGCCAGCGCGATTCCGCCGAACTCGGTCATCAGCATAGGCTTGCCGGTAAGGTCGTAGCCGTCGGCAGCGATAGTGCGGAAGCCGTTGGGAATACCGGTGAGGATGCCCTCGGTGGACTTGTACTCAGGAGAGAGATCGCGGGTGAAGGAAGCGTAATCGTGAACCGAAACGATGTCGGTCTGGGGGTTCTCCCAGCCGTCGTTGGAGGACACGATACGGGTGCTGTCCAGTGCGTGGATCATGTAGTAGAGGGAGTCGGTGAACATCTGCTGCTCGGGATGTACCTTCACCTGATAGATGCCCCAAGACTCGTTCATAGGTACCCAAGTGATGATACAAGGATGGTTGTAGTCACGCTTGATGGCGTCCATCATATCACGGTAGCAGTTGCGCTTCATAGTATCGGTGAAGCGGTAAGCGGAGGGGAGCTCCTCCCAAACCAGCAGACCCATGCAGTCTGCCCAGTAGAGGTAACGGGGATCCTCGAACTTCTGATGCTTACGGGCACCGTTGTAGCCGAGAGCGATGGTCAGCTCGATGTCCTTTTTCAGTGCTTCATCGGTGGGAGCGGTGAGCAGACCATCGGGCCAGTAGCCCTGATCCAGAATCAGTCTCTGATAGAGCTCGTGGTTGTTGATGTAGATTCTGCCGCCCTCGCACTGGATCTTTCTCATACCGAAGTAGGTGGAGAGAGTGTCTACTGCATTGCCGTCCTCACAGAGGGTGAGGGTCAGATCGTAGAGATTGCCGCATCCAACGTCCCAGCACTCAAAGCCTTCCAGACGCTTGTGGTCGTGGGGGAAGCAAACGATGGTATCCACACGGTTCTCGATGGCAGCGATGGTGAGAGAGGTGACGAACTTGCCGCGGTAGGTAACGTCCAGCTTCAGCGTGCCGTTCTTGGGAGTTGCGGAGAGCAGGGCCTCCACCTTGAAGCGAGCGTTGTCGTAATCGGGGGTGATGCGCACGTCCTCGATATACTTCATACCAACCGCTTCCAGCCATACGGGCTGCCAGATACCGCTGCTGGGGGTGTACCAGCACTCGAAGGGCTCGGGGCGATAAGACTGCTTGCCACGGGGATACTCGGTGGAGAGGGTGTCCTCACAGCAAACGGTGATCTGATGCTCTACGTCGCAATCCTTGGTCAGATGGGTGATGTCGAAGTGGAAGGGAGTGTAGCCGCCCTCGTGCTCGCCGATGAAGTGACCGTTCAGCCAAACCTTAGCCTTGTAGTCAACCGCGCCGAAGTGGAGTAGCACACGCTGACCTGCAAACTCTGCAGGCACCTTGAAGGTGCGGGTGTACCAAACATAGTCGGAATGACGCTGATCGCCCAGCCCCGACAGCTCGCACTGATAAACGTAGGGGACGGTGATCTTCCGATCGAAGGCAGACTTATACATCCAGCCCTCGTCGATGCCGACGCCGTTCTCGTCAAAAGCGAAGTCCCACTGACCGTTGAGGCAAAGCCAATTCTCTCTGACACGGTCAGGGCGGGGATATTCTCCGCGGGGGAGATCTTTGTAATCTTTCATGGGGGAAACCTCCAAATAATGTAATTGATCTAATAATATCACAACGGAAAGAATTTGTCAATAATTCTGAGGAAATTAATCGGTGATCTTCCCTATCCGATGGGAGTGCGGCGCACCCGCTGTGCCTTTTACAATGAAAACTATAGCTTTCCACCGTTCCAAAAGCCTCTCCCTCCGGGAGAGGTGGCACGCCGTTTGGCGTGTCGGAGAGGGTATTTGGCAAATTTGCCCTCTCAGTCACCTGTCGGTGACAGCTCAACCGGAGGGAGAGCCGGAGTACAGATTCGGTGAAAATATCAATCTTTAATTGTTGCAAGGTAGTAGGGGCTGAATCGCCCGTTCCCCTTACCCCTCAATCTGCGAAATCATATACCGTCCCAGTGCTACCATCAGCTTCAGCGCATCGGGGAGCACGGCGGCAGGGGTTTTGTACAGGAAGGTGTCCGCCTCGTAGGTGAAGGCACCCTTGTAGCCTACCTCCTTCAGTGCGGCAAGAATATCTGCCCAATCGGCATTGCCGTGATAGGGGAGGATGTGCTGATCGGCTACGTAATCGTTGTCGTGAATGTGCAAAGCGGTGATCCTGCTGCCCAGCGTGCGGATTTCCTCACCTGCCTCCCGCTCCACCAGACCGCAGTGACCAAGATCGAGACAGTAGCCGATGGACTCGGGATCACAGAGCTCATCTACCCAAGCGGCGGCCTCCTCCGCACGGGAGCAGGTGCTGTGAGTGATGAGATTGCCGCGCTTTGGGTTTCTCTGCCACATATTTTCCAGGCAGATCCGCACGCCTGCCGCCTTTGCGTAGGGGATCAGCGCACGGTAGAACTCCATATTGTAACTGTGGAGCGTCTCGGCGTTCTGTTTATAGGGTAAAAACTGCACGGGATGGATGATCAGCTCCCGAATGCCCAGCACGCCCGCAATCTCGATGGCGCGTAAAAGGCGGGGGAAGTTGTGATTCTTCCAGCCCTCGGGGGTGTTGTCCCGGAAGGAGAAGGGAGCGTGTCCCTGCACGAAGATGATGCCAAGAGAGTCCGCATAAGCACGCAGCGCCTCTGCCTCGGCACGCCACCCCTCTCCCAGCATGAGATGATCTCCGTGGGTGAGATAGAACATAGAGTAATCGATGCCGTCGAATCCTGCCTCTGCCAGCATACGAACGGCCTCACGGTCGCCGTACAAGGCGGCCAGACGGTCGGTTTGAGTGACCAATAACATAATTTTTTCCTCCTTAACTTAGATATATTTCGAAATACTTTATAAAAACCACGTAGGGCGGGGGCTTGCTCCCGCCGTTCCATCCGTAGGACGGGAGCAAGCCCCCGCCCTACGGTTATTCCGAAAGCAAAAGACTTATGAATCGCTTTGGTGAATTGTTTACTTTGCTTTTTTCAAAAGCTTTGCATGGACGAAGAAGATTCCAAGTCCCGCTACCAGCATCATGGCGATGGCGGCAACGCCTGCCTTGGAGGTGTCGAACAGATCGGTGGACAGACCCATCAGCAGCGTGCCGGTGAAGGTCGCACCCTTGCCGAAGATATCGTAAATACCGAAATACTCAGCGGATTTTTCCTTGGGAATAATAGAAGCAAAGTGAGAGCGGGAAAGTGCCTGCACACCGCCCTGGAAGAGGCCGACGCAGATGGCCAGGAAGTAGAACTCCCAAACCTGATCCAGTCCCAGCGCAAAGAGGGCAATACCGATGTATGCGGCAATGCAGATCGGGATCAGCTTGAGGGGAGAGAATTTTGCAGACAAGCGTCCGAAAACAATGGAAGAGGGGAAGGCTACGATCTGGGTCACCAGCAGTGCGCCCAGAAGGCCGTTGGAGTCGATGCCCATATCCGAGCCGTAGACGGTTGCCATCTCGATGATGGTGTACACGCCGTCGATGTAGAAGAAAAAGGCGATCAGGAAGATGAAAATTGCAGGATTCTTCCGCATTTCGCCGAAAATGCGACCGAGACGCTTAAAGCTGTCGATAAAAGGCGATTTGCCACGGGGCAGGCTGTGTTTTTGCTTGTAGGAAAACAGAAGAGGCAGGGTGCAGCAGAGCCACCAAGCAGCGTTGAGCAGGAACGCGATCATCATTGCCACGGTCATGGAAATGCCGATCTGCTGATTGAACAGCACCACCACCAAGCTGACTACAAATGGAATACAGCTGCCGATGTAGCCCCAGGCGTAGCCCAGGGAGGAGATGCGGTTCATCCGATCGTCCTCGGTGACGTCGCTGAGCATCGCATCGTAGAAGATGTTACTGCCGCTGAGTCCTACCTTGGCGGCAACCATAATGCCCAAAAAGACGGCTGCGGGAGCGGGGATCGCCATGGCGGCGGTGCCTAAAACTCCAAGTCCCATAAAGATGGCAAATAGCGGCTTTTT
>JAFTKV010000225.1 GCA_017453085.1 Clostridia bacterium | reverse complement strand
TGGTGGTCGGAGCCTTCCTGGCAGCGCTGGTGCTGGCCATCTTCGCTATTATGGATGACACCATCCATGACGAGGATTATATCCTGCAGAATTACGAGTATCCGATCCTGGCCAAGGTGCCCGATCTGTTGGGCTCCGGCTCCAAGTCCTACGGATATTATTATCAGAAGAAAAAGTCAACCGATACGAAAGCGAGTGAGTAATTATGGCTTTTTTCAAAAAACGCAGTAAATCCTCTTCGTTTTCCTCGGGAGAGCTGCAAAAGACCCTGCATAAGAATCTGGAATTTACCGCCAGAGAACAGTACAAGCTGCTGAGAGCCAACCTGGGATTTACCCTCCCCGAGGGACAAAAGTGCCAGATCATCGGCGTGACCAGCTCCATGCGAGGCGAGGGAAAGAGTACCACCTCGGTCAACCTCTCCTACGTGCTGGCAGAGGACGGCAAAAAGGTCCTTTTGATCGACGGTGACCTGCGAATCCCCAGTATCGCCAAGAAGATGGAGATGTCCTCCACCCCCGGTCTGACCGATCTTCTGATGGGCTACGATCCCGGTCAGTTCGAGGCGTTCCGCTCCAAGATTCTGGACAAGTGGTATATCCTTCCTGCCGGTGAGCTTCCCCCCAACCCCTCGGAGCTTTTGGGCTCCCGCAGAATGAAGGTGCTCCTGGAGGCACTGTCCGAGGTGTTCGATTATATCGTCATCGACCTGCCTCCCGTAAACATCGTTTCGGATGCGCTGGCCGTTTCGAGCTTCATTTCCGGTATGGTCGTGGTCGTCCGCGAGGATTATACCGAGAAGAAGGAGCTGGAGCGTTGCTTCAGACAGCTGAAGCTCTCCAACGTCAACGTGCTGGGCTGCGTCATGAACGAGGCGAAGTCGGGCAAGGGCTCCTACGGTAAGTATAAGAAGTACCGCTATTACAAGTATTATCGGTACTACAGCACCTACGAGTCCGAGAGCAAGAAATCGAAGAAGTCCAAATGATCGATTTTCACAGCCACATTCTTCCCGCCGTTGACGACGGAAGTGCCGATATCGACGAAAGCCTTGCGCTGCTGGAGCTGCTGTCCGGGCAGGGCGTGGACACGGTGGTGGCAACCCCCCACTTTTACGCCAACCATACGTCGGTAGAAGCGTTTCTAACGAGGCGACAGGATGCATATAATCAGTTGAAGGCGGCAATGCCGAATAGCTCCCCGGAGATCCTTCTGGGTGCGGAGGTTCGGTATTACGAGGGCATCAGCCGAATGCGGGAGCTTCGCTCTCTCTGCATCGGCGACACCCGCCTCCTGCTGCTGGAAATGCCCATGGGGCACTGGACGGAGTATATGGTCAGAGAGCTGATCGACCTTGCTTGCTCCACCCGCATCCGACTGGTCCTGGCACACGTAGAGCGGTATTACGCCGCACAGGATCGCTCGGTCTGGGATCGCCTGCGGGACAGTGACGTTCTGCTGCAGGTCAACGCAAGCTTCTTCCTGGGATTTGGCACCCGCCGCAGAGCAGTGCGGATGCTGGATGCGGGAGAGATCCATCTGATCGGATCGGATTGCCACAACCTGACCGATCGGAAGCCTCAATTGGACAAAGCCGCCGCCTATATCGAAAAGCGGCTGGGCGCGGCGTTTTGGGAGCAAATGAACGAGCATACCGCCCGTCTGCTTCTTCCTTGAATCAGTAAAGAAATAAATCAAAATATACAATTCAACTACGTTTTCTCACAGAAAGGATGAAATTGTCATGAAAAGAGTACTTGCACTTTGTATCGCACTGGTGATGGTTGTGGGCATGAGCCTGCCTGCATTTGCCGCATTGGGCGGATTTATTTCCAGCCCCGGCGGAAATAAGGGTCCCGAGCTGGTGGAATACGATAACGAAAATCACGAGTGTACCGCAGTGCTGATCGTTACCCCCTACGCCGAGCGTCACACCCTCAGCGAGGAGAAGCGGGAGGAGCTGGAGGGCGCCTATGCCGTCATCGTCAATTCTACCGACATCACCGATCTGAATACCGATCTGGCTGATCTGGCCGCAAAGAAGAATCTGGACAGCAAGAAGCTGGCGGTCAGCGACCTGTTCGATGCCAGCTACTACTCCTGCGACATCCACGACGAGCACGGTGCGTTTACCATCACCGTAAAGCCCGAATCTTTGCAGAACTTCGTGGGTCTGCTCCACCTGTACAACGGTGAGTGGGAGCTGATCGACAACGCGAAGGTAGAGACCAAGGACGGTGCGGAGGTTCTGACCTTCACCGTAGACGACCTGTCTCCCTTTGCCATCGTCGTCAACACCGATGCGAATCCTCCTCAGACCAGCGACAATTTCCAGTGGATCTTCTACATTGCGCTGATGGTGGTTTCCGCATCCGCAATGATCTTCATCGGCTTCAAGCTGAAGAAGCAGGAAGACTAATTAAGCCGTAGGATGGATCAGCTATGAGTGGAGCAAGTGGACGAAATAAGCAGCTTCTGCGATACGCAGCGATTTTTGCGCTGATTGTTTTCCTTGCGTCTGCCGCTATGCTGTTCTTGAATCTGTGGGAACAAAACCAAGGCGTTTTTCAGTCCGACGGCAGCGAAGGTCTGCTTCCTACCATTTCGTATAACGATCAGGAATACGTTTTGCGGCAGGACGTCGAAACGCTTTTGGTCATGGGACTTGACAAGTTCGACGACTCGATCCAGAACGACGCTTATACCAACGATCAGCAGGCGGACTTCATTCTCCTGCTGGTGATCGATCATACCAATACGACCTGTACTGCGATCCATATCAATCGAGACACCATGGCGGATATGAGCATTCTGGGCGTGGCCGGCGAACAGGTAGGCATCATCAACAAGCAGCTTGCCCTGGCGCACACCTACGGAAACGGCAAGGAGGTCAGCTGCCGCAACACTGCGGAGGCTGTGTCCAATCTGCTGTTTAACGTCAAGGTGGATCATTACGTTTCCGTAACGATGGACGCTGTGCCGATCTACAACGATCTGGTGGGCGGCGTAGAGCTGACGGTGATGGACGACTTCTCCGGCGTGGACGATACCCTGATTCAAGGCGAAACGGTGACGCTGACCGGCAAGCAGGCGCTGACCTACATCCGCTCCCGATACGGAATGGATGACAGCACCAACAATGCCCGAATGAAGCGTCAGCAGCAGTACATGGAAGCGTTGTACTATCAATCCTTGGAATGCGTAGAGCAGAGCGACGAGTTCATCGTGGACGCCTCCCTGGAGCTGGCGGATTACATGGTCACCAGCTGCTCTGCGGAGCGACTGCAAACGCTGTTTGAAAAGATCTCCGCGTACGATTTCACCGAGATCCGCACGCCCGAGGGCGATCTGATCAAGGGCGAGAAGTACATGGAATTTTACCCCGACGTAGATGCGCTGAAGCAGATGGTCGTAGAGCTCTTCTACGAGCCGAAAAAATAACCGTATATATTAATAGGAAGAAATCTTCCCGAGCAATCGGGAAGATTTTTTGTTGTCCCACGAGGGAATGGGTGGCGATATGCGTTCGTAAGGGCGGATATGGAATCCGCTCCTACAAGGTCGGCGGAACAATTCGCACCAAGGTGACGGACGACGCGATGTGTTCGCACATCCCCCGTAGGGCGGGGGCTTGCTCCCGCCGTCGAAGACGGAAACAAACGGTTTGCACCGAGGGAATGGTTGGTGCGCCTCCTTCGTTTGCCGCCTGC
>JAFTKV010000224.1 GCA_017453085.1 Clostridia bacterium | reverse complement strand
GATAATTTCAGAAAGCGCACGGCAAGAGAAAAGGACGGTATTTATGCCGATGCCTACGGGGATTGCATTACCGCGATCCTGCCTGTTGTGGATAATCTTGAAAGAGCACTGGTCTACACCGAGGGCGACAAGGTCGTTGAGGGTGTCAGAATGACGATGAATCAGCTCAGCGTGGTTTTGAAGAAGCTGGGGATCGAGGTCATTCCGACCGAAGTGTTTGACCCGATGATGCACAACGCCGTTATGCACGAGGAAAACGAAGAGCTCGGCGAGGGCGTGATCACCGAGGTGTATCAGAAGGGCTATAAAAAAGGTGACCGCGTGATCCGTTACGCAATGGTCAAGGTAGCCAACTAACGGTATACCGCGCCTGCGGGCGCATACACATAGAAAATACAGTAAAGAATGAGTTTGTAAACAAACCTATTTCAGGAGGAATATGATTATGGCAAAGTCCGGAAAGATTATCGGTATCGACCTTGGTACCACCAACTCGTGCGTCGCAGTATTTGAAGGCGGCGAGCCTATTGTTATCACCAATCCCGAATGCGCAAGAACCACGCCTTCCGTTGTCGGCTTCTCGAAGAACGGCGAACGCCTTGTCGGTCAGGTCGCCAAGAGACAGTCCATCACCAACCCCGACAGAACGGTTATGTCTGTCAAGCGTGAAATGGGCACGAACTTCAAGGTGTCGATCGACGACAAGAAATACACCCCCCAGGAAATCTCCGCGATGATTCTGCAGAAGCTGAAGGCAGATGCCGAGGCATATCTCGGCACGACCGTTTCGCAGGCGGTTATCACCGTTCCCGCATACTTCTCCGACGCACAGCGTCAGGCAACCAAGGATGCCGGTAAGATCGCAGGTCTTGAAGTGCTCCGCATCATCAACGAGCCTACCGCGGCTGCTCTTGCTTACGGTATGGATAAGGAAGAAGAGCAGAAGATCATGGTATTCGACCTTGGCGACGGTACGTTCGACGTTTCGCTTCTTGAGATCTCGGACGGCGTATTTGAGGTTCTGGCTACCGCAGGTAACAACCGTCTCGGCGGTGACGACTTCGACCAGAGAATCATCGACTGGATCGCAACCGAATTTATGAAGGAAAACGGCGGTCTTGATCTCCGCCGCGACAAGATGGCACTTCAGAGACTGAAGGAAGCCGCTGAAAAGGCTAAGATCGAGCTTTCGGGCGTGACCTCGACCAACATCAATCTGCCCTTTATTACGGCGGATGCGACAGGTCCCAAGCACTTTGACGGTACGCTGACCCGTGCGAAGTTCAACGAGATTACCGCTGACCTTGTGGATGCCACGATGGAACCCACCAAGCAGGTACTCCGCGATGCCGGTGTCAAGGCAAGCGAAGTCAACAAGGTTCTGCTCGTCGGCGGTTCGACCAGAATTCCCGCAGTTCAGGATGCGGTCAAGAGCTTTATCGGCAAAGAGCCCTTCAAGGGCATCAACCCCGATGAGTGCGTAGCACTCGGCGCTGCCATTCAGGGCGGTGTTCTCGGCGGCGATGTCAAGGACCTTCTGCTTCTCGACGTTACGCCTCTTTCGCTCGGTATCGAGACCATGGGCGGCGTATTCAACAGAATCATTGAAAGAAATACCACCATCCCCACCAAGAAGAGCCAGATCTACTCCACTGCCTCCAACGGTCAGACCTCGGTAGAGATCCACGTGCTTCAGGGTGAAAGAGAAATGGCAGCAGGCAATACCACCCTCGGCAGATTCGTGCTCGACGGTATTCCCGCAGCACCCCGCGGCGTTCCCCAGATCGAAGTTACCTTCGACATCGACGCCAACGGTATCGTCAACGTAACCGCTACCGATAAGGGCACCGGTAAGGAACAGCACATTACCATCACCTCCTCTACCAACATGAGCCAGGAGGATATCGATCGCGCCGTTAAGGACGCGGAAAAGTATGCCGAAGAGGATAAGAAGGCGAAGGAAGCCGTTGATACCCGAAACCGTGCGGAGTCCATCATCTTCCAGAGCGAAAAAACGCTGAACGAGCTGGGCGACAAGGCTGATCCCGCAGACGCGCAGGATGTCAAAAACGCTATCGAGAAGCTGAAGGAAACTTTGAAGGGCACCGATACCGACGCGATCAAGGCTGACACCGAGGCCGTTGAGAAATCCTTCTACAAGATCTCCGAGAAGCTGTATCAGCAGGCACAGGCAGACGCAAGTGCCAACGGCGGAGCCGGCGCTGACGGTCAGGACGGCACCTACTACAACGCCAACTACGAGGATAATTCCAACAACTAAGATGATAACAACCAACGGGAAAGCCGCACTGCGGCTTTCCCGTAAGGTGTAAGATAGCAGATTTACAGCATCGTTCTCATCCATGCCCGCTTGCGTGAAAACGGACGTGGATGAGAGCGATACCAAAGAATTGAGGGCATTACAATGGCAGACAAGAGAGATTATTACGAGGTTCTGGGCGTCGATAAAAACGCCGACGCGGGAACCATTAAAAAAGCGTTTTATAAGCTGGCAAAGCAGTACCATCCGGATACCCATCCCGGGGATAAGGCGACCGAGGAAAAGTTCAAGGAGGTCAATGAGGCTTACGAGGTACTGTCCGACACGGATAAGAGAGCCAAGTATGATCAGTTCGGTCACGCCGCGTTTGATCCCTCCATGGGAGGAGGCGACGGTGGCTTTGGAGGCTTCGGCGGATTTGGAGATTTCGGCGATCTGGGGGACATTTTGGGCGGCATGTTCGGCGGTGCCTTTGGCGGCGGTCAGAGACGGCGCAATGGTCCGGTTCCCGGAGATGATATCGGTGCCAGCGTGACCATTACCTTTGAAGAAGCGGCGTTTGGCGTCAAAAAGGATATTTCTTACAATCGCGTCTGCCGCTGTCCCGACTGTAAGGGCGCGGGCGGATCGGACGTGGAGACCTGCTCGGTCTGCCACGGCTCGGGACAGGTGCGCCGCGTGCAGCGTATGGGCGGCATGTCCTTCCAATCCACGGCTCCCTGCGACGCTTGTCGGGGAAGCGGTAAGATCATCAAAAATCCCTGCTCCAAATGTCGGGGAAGCGGCATGACGCGTGAGAGCAAGCGGCTGACGGTCTCGATCCCCGCGGGCATTGATCACGGCGAGCGCATTGCTTTGCGCGGGCAGGGAAACGACGGACGCAACGGTGGTCCCGCAGGCGACCTGATTATCACCGTGGGCGTACGCAATCACAGTTTCTTTGAGCGTGACGGCTACAACGTATACTGCGAGGTTCCTTTGACTGTGGCGGAGGCAACGTTGGGGGCAGAGATCGACGTTCCCACGTTGGAAGGGAACGTGAAATACGATATTCCCGAGGGAACCCAGCCGGGGACCTCCTTCACCATGAAGGGCAAGGGCATTCCCTTTGTCAACGGAAACGGCAGACGGGGAGATCTGATCTTCCGCGTCACCGTAGAAATCCCCAAGGGCTTGAATAAAAAGCAAAAGGAAGCCATGAAGGCGTTTGCCGAAAGCTGTGACGACAATCAGTACGCCAAGCACAAGCAATTTTTTAAGAAGATCTTCGGACAGAAATGAGGATGAGCATGGATAAAGACTACCTGTGCGGTGACTACGGAACCGACACCCAATGGACGCAGATCAAGGTCACGGTCAAGCTTCCCAAGCTGGACGCGCTGACCGCGGTGATGAGTATGGTGTCCAATAATTTGCAGATCGAGGATTACAGCGATATTGATCTCAAAACCTGCTATGGAGATCTGATCGACGAAAGCATTCTCAATGCGGATAAGACCATTGCATCGGTGTCGGTGTATCTGCCGGCGGAAAAGAGTGTGCCGGAGTGCCTTTCCTTTTTGCGTGAGCGCTTTGCGGTATCCGGGTTGGAGGATGCCAGGGTGGAGACCATCGGCGTCAACGAGGAGGATTGGGCAAATTCCTGGAAAGCTTATTACAAGCCCATCAAGATCGGGAAGCGGTTGGTGATCGTTCCAGCTTGGGAGAAATACGAGCCTGACGAGGGTGATCTCATCGTGCGCATTGATCCCGGCATGGCTTTTGGAACGGGCACCCATGAGACCACTCGATTGGTTATCCAACTGTTAGAAAAATACACTGCTCCCGGCTGTCGGATGCTGGACGTGGGAACGGGGAGCGGTATCCTTGCTATTTGCGCCTCCCGACTGGGGGCAGGGGAGTGCCGCGCCTATGATATCGATCCCATGGCAGTGCGCGTAGCAAACGAAAACATCAGGGACGCAGGCTTAACGAATGTTACCTGTCAGGTGTCCGATCTGTTAAAGCAGGTGGATGATAGTCGTCCTTACGATCTGATTTGCGCCAATATCGTGGCGGATATTATCATCCGAATGACTCCGGACGTGGGAGCTTTGATGCATGAGAATACCGTTCTTCTGGCATCGGGGATCATTTCCGAGCGGAGCGAGGACGTGATCGCGTGCTTTGAAAAGCACGGCTTCCGCGTCGTGGAAAAGCTGGTGGACAACGGCTGGTGCGGCCTTGCGGTGATGAAAAACTAAAATAACGAAAAAATCGGTGAAGTGATGATTTGCTTCACCGATTTTTTAACTTTTTTTGCTAAACCTCTTGACAAACGGGTCTTATTGGTGTAAACTGTATATAGAGTTTACCAAAGGTAACCTCTATATTGAGAAAGGAGAATCATCATGCAAGATATTCAAAGAGGATCCATTACATATCGGTTTATGGAAATGATCTGGGAGAACCAGCCCATTCGTTCCACCGAGCTGATTCGTATGGCCGGGGAGGCATTTCACTGGAAAAAGCCTACTACCTACACCGTGCTCCGCAGACTGATCGAAAAAGAACTGGTCAGCAATGAAAAGAGCGTCGTAACCGCACCCGTGACCAAGGACGAATTTTTGGCAGCACAGAGCGAACGATTTGTGGAAGAGAACTTCGGCGGCTCTTTGCCCATGTTCCTGGTGGCGTTCAATATGTGCCATAAGCTGAGCGAAGAGGATCTGAAAGCGCTCCGCAAGCTGATCGACGAAGCAGAGGTTTAATCTATCTGCCGGCGACACCCGAAAGGGCAACTGACAATTCGCTAAAAGGCAGGGATATCATTCCTGCCTTTTGCTGACTCGTAAAAGATAAGGAATCGTCCACTGTCTTTCTCATGCGTGAAGATAATTGGATGAATGGTATCTACATGGTAGATTGTGTAAGCAGGGAGGTTTTATGT
>JAFTKV010000223.1 GCA_017453085.1 Clostridia bacterium | reverse complement strand
GTGGCAGCACGACCTCTTCCACGAGGATCATACGCCTTATGATGAGGCCGAGATTGAGCTGATTAAGAAGCTGGCTAAGGGCGAATAACTCGCTACACTAACTTTTTCTAAAAGTTTTCGTCCACCTTTTCCAAAAGGTGGCGCAGTCAAGGGCGCGTAGCCCTTGTCGCCCTCCGCAGAGGGCGAAACACCCTTTCCGGCGTTTCTTTTTTGCGAACTTTTTTCTTTGCGCCTTCTTCGGCCAAAGAAAAAAGTGGACGAACGATCCGCACGAAGCGAAGCCTTCGGGCACAGCAGGATAAAGTCATCGGTTCGGGAGGAGCAAGCCCCTCCCCTACATAATGATGAGAGCGTGAGGAGCAATAAGCGAAGCGTCTCCCCCCCTTTATTTTGTCCCAATTCCCTTCACAGGTTCATGAAGGGATGGGAAATCGGTGCAAACCGATTTCAATATAGAAAATATTTTCCATTTTGGAGGCAATTATGAACTATTTACAGGAACGAATCGAGCAGGTGCTCGGCTGGGTTCACCAGCGTACCGTAATGGATCACGTAAGAGTAGAAAATATCTCCTACGTTCCCTGCGACTACAAGGGTGTTGGCCACGTCGCCCCCACCGATGGCTGGAAGCCCCAGACCACCCGTGAGGATCTGGCTGCCGGCATTCCCGCAGGCGGCTCCAAGACCGCTTACGGCGAATACCACGCTTGGTTCAAGGCAACCGTTACCATCCCCGAGTCCATGAAGGGCCAGCACGTTGAGCTGATGGTACACTCTCCCCGCCATTCCAATCCCCAGTACATCGTCTACATGGACGGCAAGATCGTACAGGGCGTGGATGGCAACCACCAGTCCTTCCCCATCGACTCCACCGTAGACTCCTTCGAGCTGACCGTGTACGGTTTCTCCGGCAGACCCGCAGAGCTTTTCCTCACCGCAGATCTCCAGCTGATCGACACCGACACCAGAGCACTGTACTACGACCTGAAGGTTCCCTACGACGTGATGCGCTTCCTGCCTTTCGAGGGCAAGGAGTACTGCGAGATCCGCACTGCGCTGAACGAGACCATCAACCTCATCGACTTCAGAGAGAGAGGCTCCGACGAGTATCACGCCAGCGTGAAAGCGGCTCTTGACTACATCCGCACCGAGTTCTACGAGAAGAAGTGCGGCAAGCAGATGGCGAACGTGGTCTGCATCGGTCACTCCCACATCGACACCGCTTGGCTCTGGCCCTTCCGCCAGACCGAGGAAAAGTGCCAGCGCACCTTCTCCACCGCTGTGAACATGATGAAAGAATTCCCCGAATACAAATTCATCACCTCTCAGCCCCAGCAGTTCAAGTTCATCAAAGAGCAGGAGCCCGAGCTGTTTGAGGACGTGAAGAAGATGGTCGAGTCCGGCAACTGGGAGATCGAGGGTGCAATGTGGGTCGAGCCCGACTGTAACCTCCCCTCCGGCGAGTCCCTCTGCCGTCAACTGCTCCACGGCAAGCGCTTCATGAAGAACGAGTTCGGCGTGGACTCCAAGATTCTGTGGCTGCCCGACGTATTCGGTTACTCCGCCGCTCTTCCTCAGATCCTGAAGAAGGCAGGCGTTACCCGCTTCGTTACCTCCAAGATCTCCTGGAACGAGACCAACACCCTTCCCTGCGACGTCTTCATGTGGCAGGGCATCGACGGTACCGAGATCCTTTCTTACTTCCTCACTGCGCAGGATTACGATCCCCGCGAGAAGCTCCGCAACGGTACCACCTACAATGGCGATATCAACGCCCGTCAGATCCGCGGCACTTGGGAACGCTTCCAGCAGAAGGAGCTCTCCAATGAAGTCATCAACACCTTCGGCTACGGCGACGGCGGCGGCGGACCTACCCGTCAGATGATGGAAATGGGTCGCCGTCTGGAAAAGGGTATCCCCGGCTGTCCTACCGTCACCTTCGAGAAGGCAGGCGACTTCTTAGACCGTATGGAAGAGTCCGTAAAGGATAACCGCTTCACTCCCAAGTGGGTGGGCGAGCTGTATCTGGAGTACCACCGCGGTACCTACACCTCCATCGCCAAGAACAAGAAGAACAACAGAAAGTCCGAGTTCCTCTACGAGAACACCGAGCTGGCTTCCCTGATGAGCAAGATCCTCACCGGTACCGAGTACCCCAAGGCAATGCTCCACGAGGGCTGGGAAAAGATCCTCCTCTGCCAGTTCCACGACGTTATCCCCGGCTCTTCCATCAAGGAAGTGTACGATGACTCCGATATCATCTACGCCGACATTATGGACAAGGCAAACGCTGCCAAGTCTGCTTCCGAGTCTGCTATTGCACAGAGTATCACCACCGACGGCGGTCTGCTGGTATTCAACCCCAACTCCTTCACAGCATCCGGTCTGGTTGAAACCGACGCAGGCAAGGTTTGGGTAGAGAACATCCCTGCAAAGGGCTACAAGGTTGTAGACGTACCCGCAGTCGCTGAGGGCGTTGTGGCTTGCATGGACTGCCGTAAGATCGAGAACGACGCGCTCTCTGTCAAGTTCGACGAGAACTGGAACATCGTCAGCATCTATGACAAGAAGGCTGACCGTGAGGTGGTCAAGTCCGGCGAGGTTGCCAACCTGCTCACCGCTTACGAGGACATCCCCCGTGCGTGGGACGCTTGGGAGATCACCAACTACTACACCGAGAAGTCCTGGGATCTGAACGAGGTTTCCGAGGTGAAGGTCATCCGCAACGGCGAGACCGCAGGATTTGAGATCACCCGACCCTTCCAGAAGTCCACCGTTACCCAGCGTATCACGCTGGATGCTCACACCGGCAAGATCGACTTCGATAACACCATCGACTGGAAGAACGATCACATCCTGCTGAAGACCGCATTCCCCACCGAAATCACCTCCGATAAGGCGACCTACGACATCCAGTACGGTAACGTAGAGCGTCCTACCCACTACAACACCTCTTGGGAACAGGCGAAGTTCGAGGTTTGCGCCCACAAGTTCGCAGATCTGTCTGAGTATAACTACGGCGTGTCCATCCTGAACGACTGCAAGTACGGTCATGACATCCACGGCGGCGTGATCCGTCTGACCCTCCTGAAGTCCGCAACCTCCCCCAACCCTGCGGCTGACAAGGAAGTACATCACTTCACCTACTCCATCTATCCTCACTCCGGTGATTTCCGCACCGCAGGCACCATTCAGATGGCATATCAGCTGAACAATCCTATGACCGCAACTCCCGTTGCCGCTCAGACCGGTACGCTCGCTGACAGCTACTCCATGATCTCTGTGGACAAGGAAAACATCTTCATCGAGTCCATCAAGGAAGCAGAGGATGACGATACCATCATCGTCCGTCTGTACGACGCCTTCAATACCACCACCAAGGCTACCGTGAAGTTCGGCTTCGACGTTGCCAAGGTGGAGACCGCAACGATTCTGGAGGAATCCGAGGCTGAGGTAGCCGTAAATAACAACGCCGTTACCCTCACCGTGAAGCCCTTCGAGATCGTGACGCTGAAGGTTACGAGAGCGTAATTTATGTGGGGCTCTGCCCCACACCCCGGAAGGAACCTTCTTGTAAGAAGGTTCCTTCACCTCCAAGAACTTTTATTAAAGCAGGGCAAATACTTGCCCTGCTCTTCTTATAACATTAGGTGCACTTGTAGGGGGCGACGTCCTCGCCGCCCCGTCCCCAAAAATTCAAAATAGCTGAGTCAAAAGATTTGACTCAGCTATTTTTTGTTGTGTGTTGAGATCATTGAATAATGCTGCCGTATTGGCTGACCCCATTCAGCAAATCGGTGGGAACTCGCACGGAGACCGCTTGACATACCACATCACCGGTAATTGTTTCGCTCAAATTCGTTTCCATACGAATCTTCATCATAAGCATGCCTTCGGCATCGATCGCCACATCGGTGAGATAATAGTCGTAGGAACCACTTCCCGCCTCGAAGCAAGTGAGCAAAAGACTGTAACCGTCAAAATAATCCTGGCCGTGCTTCTCGATTTGGGATGCGATAAAAGCATCCAATGCGGACGTGTCCTCCGCGCTGCGGAACTCTTCGTCCATAGCGGCAACAAAGGCAGTCAGCTCCTCCCAGCTGTCCAATCTGACGACAGGCTTCATTCCGTCCACCTTTGGCTCGGCAAAGCCTGCAAGCACATCCCACTCTTCCTCCTGCAAATAGTAAATCTCCCCTGCCGAGTCGTCGGCAATCGTGGTGGGATAATGATCGACGAATCGTTTCAAAATACTGCCCATGGGATACTTGGCACTCAGATCGCCCTGATAGACCTCTCCTTTGGTGACCACGAACAAGTAAGAGCCGTTGGCGGTTTTGATCTGTGCGCGGCTATATATATCCAGATTCGTCTTCTGCGGCTCCGTATAGTCCAGTGCCGCCAGATCCTCGGTCAGCTTGCGGGCATAGCTACCGTTGAAAATATGGGTTCCGCCAAAACGGATCTCCACCACGGTTTGCCGATCCGCCGCCGACAGACCTCCGTTAGATTTGTTCAAATAGCCTCCAAAGGTCTCGACCCCCTCCACGTCAGCGCGCGGAAGCTCGACCACCATCAGATTGCCGGTTACTATTTTGTCTGCGATGCGTGCATAAGCGCTCACGCCCAAGGTGATTCGATCCCCCACCTTGGAGTACATCGCCAAAGCATAATGATTGCTCGTATTACTGCTCCAGAAGCAACCAACCGCAAGTGCGTTTTCGGCAAAATACGCATCGTCATACTCGTTTATCGCAGATGCGAAGGAGGCGGGGGCGTTATCATCAAGGGAAAGAATTTTCCCTGCTTCGGTACAAAACCGATTCAGCGCGTCGGTGCTGTCGATCCTCATCACGGGGAACCAGCGAGACAGCTCGGGAGAGTATCCCTGTCCGAACAGCGCGGCGATCTCCTCCGGGCTGACGGTACCGGTCACATAAAAGTGTGCTTCGGGCAGAGTGGGGGCATCGGTCGGTGTAATCTTATCGGTGCGCGCAGGCGTCGTTACGGCAGGATTGCCTGCAGGATTCGATCCCACCGGTTCATTTCCTTCCCAAAACTGCGGCAGAAGAAGGATCGCGCCCAAAAACAGCGCAATGCCCACCACGTAGGCCGCAACGGCTTTGGCGAAGCGCAGGACGTGCACCCGTGTGCGCACCCGTCTGCCGTAGGGAACGCCGGCCGCCGTCGCCTTCTCCAGCGCAGGCGGAGGGAGCACCTGTCCCTTGAGCTCTTTGAATTGCCGCCCGATGGCATCGTTTCGATCCATATTCTTTTGTTCAAACATAAATGCCTTCTCATTTCAGGGCTTCCT
>JAFTKV010000222.1 GCA_017453085.1 Clostridia bacterium | reverse complement strand
GGAGATGGGCAAAAACTCTGCCAGTCCCTGCACGATGCCGTAAAAAATCGATTCCCAAATAGTCATGGTTGCCCTCCTTATTTTGGCGCAAAATATGCCTTATAGAATATGTTACCATAAATATGTGAAGAATACAAGCCAAATTCTTGGATATTTGAAAATTTTTTTCAAACAATTTGGATTTTGCAAGGCGGGAGATTGGAAATGAAAAAGTGAATTTCAAAAATTTGAAAAAAGGGGTTGACTTTTCCGTTTTTTTATGGTACAATGCATTTGTATGGTCTTGAAATGGGCTCGTTTGCACGAATTGTGCAAGACGGGTCTTTGTACGGGCGATATTTTGTAGATTTTGCCGAATTGTGTAAATAGATGAAAAACTGCGGTTTGTTTGCCGTGATGAAAGGAGAAAAACGTGAAAAGATTACTGATCTTACCTATCGTATCTTTGCTGGGCGCAGCCGGATTCTGTACCGGAATGTTTTCCAGTGCCGACGATTCCGATTCCGTTCCCTATGCAATCACCGACAACGCTTCTCTTTCTGACCAGCAGCAGATGGACGAGGTTCTTGCCCAGCTGACTACCGAGGCCCCCGTTATTACCCCTACTTCTACCGAACCTGTAACCGAGCCCGATACTAAGCCCGAAACCAATGAGGGCGGCAATCACATTGTGGTAACCACCCCCGGTTATCTGAGCGGAACGGTTGTGGATCCCGAGATTGAGAATCCCGTGGAGACTACCGAACCCGTCACCACCACTACTGCTCCCGTAACGACCACTAAGCCTGTTACGACTACCACAAAGCCCGTTACGACTGCAAAGCCTGTCACCACTGCCAAGCCTGTGGTGAATACCCCGACTCCCGAATCCTCTTCTCTGAGCGAGTTTCTTTCTATTGTCGTTGGGGAGATCGGCGTCAAGGAAAAAGCATACAACAACGTTAAATATAACACCTGGTATTACGGAAGAACCGTAAAAGCTTCCAGTAAGAACAGCACTGCTTACGCATGGTGCGCCGTATTTATTTCTTGGTGTGCGAACCAAGCGGATATTCCCAAATCGGTGATTCCCGTAACTGCCAGCGCAGACTACTATTACGGCTGGTATAAGAATCGCGGCCAGTACTTCAAGTATTCCGCAGGCACTCCCCAGCCCGGTGATTTGATCTTCATTGACTGGGATAAGCGGCACGGATCTGTCGATCACGTCGGCATTGTAGTTTCCGTGGAAAACGGCATCGTGACCACCGTGGAGGGCAATTACTCCGATAGGGTTTCCTGCAATACATATTCGCTGAACAGCGGTTATATCGTAGGATACGGCAGACCCCAATACAATTAAATCAAACTCCCTCGCATTTGCGAGGGAGTTTTTGTGCTATTATCGTTTATTTTCCGTAATACTCATCCAAAACGTCGGCAACCGTATTGGCCCAGACGATGAGATTTTCGGGGCGACCTGAGACGGTGCTGATGTCCTTGAGCACCAGCTCCAGCGGACAGCCGTGTGCGATGCAGAGCTTCACCGTTTTCTCAGTCTCTGCCCGAATCCATTCGGGATCGGTGCGGACTGCCACGTTGGCGGGATTGGGCTTTCTGGCATAGACGTAGTCTTTGCCGATCTGCTCGGCGGAGCGTTCTTCGTTTGCCCAAGGGGACACGCCGATCTTGCGCAGATTGGGGATAGCTTTGATGACCTCCATCTTGCGATCCAGTGGCTCGCAGCAGCCGTAGTAGGAATAGGCGAATTTCTCTGCGATGGGCAGGGAATAGTCGATGTCCAGCTCCTTGAGAACTTGGGGCGACACGTCGCCGAACATCTGCGCCATTCCACGGAACCAAGTGGCCTTGTAGGTGTTCTCTTGCAATCCCGAAATGCGGGCAGGCGTGCAGTGAAGCTCTTCGCCGCTGTTGTCAAATCCGACGTAACGCTCGATGAAATCCAGCTCCGCCAGCGTAATATCCCGGAATCTGGCGCGGATTTTGTGCAGATACTCGGGTCGATCGTAAATATCGTACAGGATCGCCTCTACGCCGCGCAGGCGGGCGATGAAATCCCAAGGTGCGTGGTATAAGTAGCCTGCACCGCAGAGCCTGATCGGCATACTGTCGCCCAGCAGATCGGCGTAAAACTCCATCGCCTCTGCATCACGGTCGGGACGCAGGGTGAACCGGGGGATTTTGATCTGCTCCAGTGCCTCCTCGTCCTCCAATACGTCCACAAAGCCATGGGATACAATGTGGTTGACGGCGTCGACTCGGCGGATCTCTTCCTTGACTTCGATCCCGATGCCGGTGGAATCGTAGGATTTTCTCACCCGAAAGAAGGACTCGAAAATGGTGTCCGCACGGAAGTATTTGCGACGGAAGAAGGCTCGGCGGAAGTATTCTTCCAAATGACGGATGCGAGGATGCTCGGTTTGGCAAACCAGCTGGCCGTCGATGTCCATCTGATACCAAGGAATCTCGTCGATGAGCACGGGCGGCCGAACGATTTTCAGATCGTTGGTGGCCTGCATACGATCGTTCATCGCTTTTTGCTCGTCGGAGAGCGCCAGTTCCATGTAGCGCCTAGCGAGTTCGCGGATGATTTCTTTATCTTTTGGGCTGACTGTCATCATATTTCTCCTCATTTACATAATTATTGGAAGCTGAGGTGAAAGCCGGATCGATAAACCGAAGGTGGCAAGTATTTGCCGCCTCAGAGTCAAGACAAATCGGTAGCTCCGATTGGAAGGAGGGGAAAACCATCTCAAACGACGAAGTTTTTCCCCTCCTTCCAAACCATCCACCCTTTTCCTTGGCTGTCGCCAGTGCAAGGGGGACTTTGTCTACAGCTTAAGGCGGCAAGTATTCGCCGCCTTTTTTTATAAAAGCTTTTGAGGGGTTTTAGGGGAACTTTTCACGAAAAGTTCCCCTAACGTTCCCCCTTAAAACGCCCAAGTGCCGTTTTCGAAGATGGCAACGGTGCTGCCGTCCTCGCAGGTGGCGACGATGGACAGATCGGCGGTACCGATCATAAAGTCCACGTGGATCATGGAGTCGTTGACGCCCATGTCGTGGAGCTCCTGGTTGGTGTACTTGTCGAAATCTGCGATGCAGTTGGTGAAACCTGCGCCCAGTGCCAGATGGCAGCAAGCGTTTTCATCGAACAGGGTGTTATAGAAGAGGATGCCGGTCTCGTTGACGGGGCTGTTGAAGGGAACCAGTGCTACCTCGCCCAGATAAGCAGCACCCTCGTCCATGGAGATCATTTCTTCCAGCAGTGCCTGACCCTTTTCGGCTTTCACTTCAACGGCCTTGCCGCCCTCGAAGCGAACCGAGAAGTTTTCGATCAGCTCGCCCTTGTAGGAGAGGGGCTTGGAGGAGTAAACGATGCCCTCAGCCTCACCCTTCATAGGAGAGGTGAAGATTTCCTCGGAGGGGATGTTGGGGTTGTAGAATACGCCGCCCAGGGTGTATTCACCGCCGCCCATGAAGATGCCCTGCTTATTCAGACCAACGGTGAAATCGGTGCCGTTGGAGGAGGTGTAATGCAGAGACTTGATCTTCAGGCTGTTCAGATAATCGTAGCGAGCCTTCAGATCGGCGTTGTGTGCAGCCCAGTTCTCGATGGGATTGCCCTCGTATGCACGGGAGGTCTGCAGGATGGCATCCCACAGCTTCTTCATGCCCTGAGATACGGTGAGCTCGGGGAATACCTTTTTCGCCCACTTCTTGCCGGGAACTGCTGCGATGCACCACTGATAGCGGTTGTCCATCTTTTCGCGGTAAGGCTTTACGATGGGGTAGATGGCACGGGAAGCTTGTGCCTGCTTCTTCTGATTGATGCCCTTCATGCCGTCGGGATCCTTGGACTCCAGATAAATGGAAACGGGGAGAGTTTCCGCACGGTGTGCCAGCTTGGCAACCTCCCAATCCTCCATCTTGGACATGGTCTTCAGAGAGCGATGGCGGTTGTGAAGTTTCGAGATGGGCTGGTGAGTCCAATCTACCATTACCTTGGATGCACCTGCGCGGTAGCATTCCTCTACCACCATGGTGACAAATTCGGGCTGGTCCAGCTCGGCAACCACGTTAACCTGCTGACCCTTCTGTACGTTACCGCCGCAACGGGCGATGAGACGGGCGTACTGACGAAGCTGTGTTTTAGTCATAATTTTTCTCACTTTCTTGGAAGCGTCCGAGGGGTGCTTCCGATATTCAACGATACCGCTATTGTAGCACAAACGCGGTGATTTGTCAAGGATTTATACGTTATCTGCGTGATAGATGTAGATGGGAAGGGGCAGCCAGGAGCGTACCACGGGGGAGAAGTGCTTCCGCTCGGGGGCGTTGTCGATGAAGAATGCCCGCATTGCATCCAAATGGGTGAAGACCGTATCGGGAGCCTCGTCGGTAGCTTCTACGGTGGGAACACCGCCCAAAACGGCAATCTTCAGCCGCTCGGTCTTGGCGTAGCCGTTGATCTCCACCACCGTCTCGCCGTCCAGAAGGGGCTCGTAGGTGGCTTTCAGACGAAGGAGCAAGGAAAGCACACGCTCGTAGTCCAAAATATTGAATCCCAGCTCCGGCTCGGTGATGGAGGTTTCCGCATAGGGGAAGATGGCGTCGGCGATGTCGGTATCGTGATAGGGAATCTGATAGCACAGATGCCAGTATATGCGGGAAAGAAGCACCAGCATATCGGGGATATACTTGGGATCGGCAATGCATTCCCATACGTTGTCACCCTTCACGATTACCCAGCCCACCAGCTTGCCGTCCTCGAAAAAGCCGAAGGGCTCGGACTGCCAGGAGATGAGAATATCGTAGAGCATCTCCCGAGGACGGGTGCAATGGAAGGGGCGTGCGTGCCAGATAGCAGACAGCTCGTCAAGCGCGGGATCGTCTCGTTCCAATCGACGCATGGAGATTGTCGGCTCGTAGTCATCGGCGATCACGTAGGACAGGTTTTTGCGGGAAACCGAATAGCCCATGGATGCACCGCATTTCACGTATCCGAAGTGATTGTAGCGGTGGCGTCTGCCCGACAGTACCGAGAATGCTACGCCTTCTTTTACCATTTCGTCCAGAGCGGCGTACATACACTCCTTCATATAGCCCTTGGAGCGGTCACGGGGGTGAACCGCCACGTTGCCGATGCCGCGCACGGGGAGCTTTTCGCCCAAGATTGAGTATTCGATAGGGAAAGATCCCACGCAAGCCGCAAGCCGCTCGCCTTCTTTTACGAAAAAGGTGTCCTCTGCGGTGTTGGTTCACTCCTTGAACAGCTTGGGCAGCAGCTTGTCGAAGGAGCGGTCCGCTCCGTTGAAGCCGAAGACGTAATTGGCGAAATCAATGTAATCTTCCCGGTTGATATTGCCTTTGAAAACCATATGTATATCCTCCATCTGCCGACGAACGCCGAAAAGTCGGTTCGTCGGCACAAAATGTTTCGGATTTAGCAGGAAGAAGAGCTCTTTTTCTGCATTTTTCGCTTCTTATGAGCGTGGCAGGCGCACATACAAGGGATCATTGCCAGAATGATCGCCGCACCGATGACGCACAGAGGAAGAGTTACACTACCTTCCTTGCACATGGTGCCGCCCAAGGGAGTCTTGTCCTTGGCACTTTTCTGCACGACGGCACGGGTGTGAAATTCCCAGCGCAGAGCAGGAGTCTGTTCCCAGCAAAATTTGCATAGCTTGTCCATTTCGGGGTCATCCTTTCGATCGATCGCCCCTTGTCGAGCCGTGACAGAGGGGCTCGATGATTATAGTATATCAAAACGAATGCCTTTATGCAAGAGACTTGACAAAAAAATCTGTTTCTGCTACAATAAATTAGAAAGAATCAAGAAAGGAGCGCATCCTATGGTAACAATGCAAAGCGAGATCACCGTCCTGCCCGGCGTGGGAAGCGTCCGAGCCAAAGCGCTGGCCATGTTGGACATCTATACCGTGGAGGATCTGCTCCTGCACTTCCCCCGCGCCTATCAGAACCGCGGCGATACCCAGACCATTATGGAAGCCGCCCGCACCGGGGAAAAGTGCGCCATGATCCTGACCGTTGGCAGCGAGCCGAGGTCGGTGCAGCTGAAAAACCGCAAAACGCTGACCACCTTCACCCTTTTCGACGACACCGGCAGGATCACCTCGCTCTGGTTTAACCAAACCTTTATCCGTCAGGTGTTTCATGTAGGCTCCACAGTCCGCTTCTGGGGCAAGGTGACCCGCGGCAGCCGCGGATTTGAAATCTCCTCCCCCGAGTTTGAGCCGGTGAACCGACTTCGCCCGCTCCCTGCGCTGTTCCCCATCTATCCGTTGACGGCGGGGATCAATCAGAAGTTTCTGCAGAATCTGGTGGCCATTGCGCTCTCGTCGCTGGATGTGCCGCCCGAGGATTCCATCCCCACGTCCATCCGTCAAAAGCAGGGGCTTTGCACTCGCGCTGAAGCGTTCGTGAAAATCCATCGTCCCGAGAGCTTTACCGACCTGTCTGCGGCACGCAACTATTTCATTTTCGAGGAATTGTACGAATTTGCTCTGGGGATCGCCGGCGCAAAGCGGGAGCGCCGCCGTTTGGTGGCACCGAAGCTCCTCTCTACCCCTGAGATGCGGGATCGTTTCCGAAAAAATCTTCCCTTCACCCTTACCTCCGGTCAGGAGGAAGCCATTGCCGACGTGGAACGGGATCTTTCCTCCGGACTTGCCATGCGCCGCCTCATCTCGGGCGACGTGGGCAGCGGTAAGACGGTCTGCGCCGCAGCAGCGGTGTATATCGCCGCCGAAAACGGCTATCGATCTGCTCTGATGGCACCCACCGAAATCCTCGCAAGGCAGCATTATGCCGATCTGACCAAGCTATTTGCGCCACTGGGCATCCGCGTGGGACTTTTGGTCGGCTCTCTTACCGCCGCCGCCAAACGGAAGGTGAAGACCGCCGCTGCCATTGGAGAGATCGACCTGCTGATCGGCACCCACGCGCTCCTTTCGGACGGCGTAGAGCTGCCTGAATGCGGGCTGATCATCACCGACGAGCAGCATCGATTTGGCATCGCCCAGCGGAACGCTCTTGCGGGAATCACCAATGGGGTGGTGCACAATCTGGTCATGAGCGCAACACCCATTCCCCGTACGCTGGCACTGGTTTTATACGGAGATCTGGATGTTTCTTCCATCCGCACTATGCCTCCCGGACGAAAGAGGGTCTCGACCTTCTTGGTAGACGATACCTACCGTACCCGCATGGAAGGATTTATCGAAAAGCAGGCGGCAGAGGGATATCAGACCTACGTCGTCTGCCCCTCTATCGAAGCCAAGGATGAGGAGGACGAGGGTGCGCTGGTGGGCATCGACGGCCACACGGTGGACAAAACACCGCTTCACAATGCCGTAGAGTATGCCGAAAGCTTCGCCGCCCGTCATCCGAACCTGAAGATCGGTGTCCTGCACGGCAAAATGAAGGGCGCAGACAAGGATAAGATCATGGCGCGCTTTGCCTCGGGCGAGGTGCAGGTGCTGGTCTCCACCACCGTCATTGAGGTAGGCATCAACGTTCCGTCGGCTACCCTGATGATCGTGGAGAATGCCGAACGGTTCGGTCTCTCTCAGCTTCACCAGCTACGCGGACGTGTGGGCAGAGGCGATGCAAAGTCCTGGTGCATCCTGGTCAGCGATACTGAAAGTGAGGATGCAAAATCGCGTTTGAACGCTCTCTGCGACACTACCGACGGCTATGAGATCGCCGAATTTGACTTAAAACAGCGCGGACCGGGCGACTTTTTCCCGCCTGTTGGGGTGGGCGCACCCTCCGGCCGTCAGCACGGACAGCTCCGATTCCGACTGGCATCGCTGTGTGACGACATGAATCTTCTCCAAGCAGCATTTTCAGCTGCCGAGGAGACGCTGGCAGGGGAAACGCAATAGCAGGGGCTTTGCCCCTGCACCCCACCAAAGAACCTTCTTAAAAGAAGGTTCTTTGGAATCTCCAAGAACTACTGTTAAGCGCCGTGGACACTCACGGCGCATCATTTTGTTGTAATCCCGGCTCGGCAAGTATTTGCCGAGTTTTTTTGCAAGTTCTTTGCCCCGCTTTCTTTCAAGAAAGCGGGCGGGTGCGGGCAGAACCCGTAAAGCTTCCACTGCTTCGTTCCGTCGGGGAGAATATTCGCCTGCACCCCTACCTTCTTCGCAAAGATCAGCCCGTGGAGGCGGGCGGAGTGGACTTCCTCTGCTCCTGCGATGAGGCGGCAGGCGATCTCGCAGGGCAGGGCGGCAAAATAGTGATGAGGCGAGCGGGGCGGCAGATCGGGAAGGAGCACCTCTGCCCGCACCCGACGGGCAGCAGGTGCAGAGGGGGTCATCACGCTCACCCATACACCGCCGAAATTTGCCGAGAGCGCAGCGCAGATCCCTTCATCCTCCCGCGACATTGCTAAGAACACGAGGCGCAAGCCTCGTTTTTTTATGGCTTGGACGATGGGGGCTACCGTTTTTTCTCTCACACCTGCCTTGGGACAGATTATCGCATAGGGAAAGTGAGGCATTTCACGGTCAGAGGTGCTTTTTTCAAAGGGAAGGAGCGCGCTGTCGGGGAGGTAGAATCGGGGGACGCACGGCGCAAGCGATTTTGCTCGTTGGAGGCTGTCCCGATCCCGCAGGAAAAACGCCCGCGCGGTGGGAAGTATAGCCTTCGCCAGCTTGCCCACTCCGCCCGAAAGGGGATCGATCCCGCCCAATAGCACCCACGGCTTGCCCATCGCCGCCGCTAGAGCGGCCAACGATAGATAATATACCGCTGACCGACGGGAGGTCTGCATCTGTAGCAGCGTGCCGCCACCCAGAACGAAGAGATCGCACTCCCATAACGCATTGATCGGTTTCGGAAAGCGGCGGGAGAGGGCAGGGATGTGATGGAGTACCATACTTTCCGACGGAGTCAGAGACAAGAGCTTGACCCTATCGCCCTGCGCCCGAATGGCGGCAATCAGTCGATCGCAGATCGCTTCGTCGCCGCAGTTGCCGCCGCCAACGTAACCGCAAATGAGAACCTTCATCTTTTTTCCCTATCCCTTGACATTGTTTGCAGAGTGTGCTATACTACCCGTTGATTTGTACTCTGCTTTTATTGTAACTCCATCGGAAAGGAATATGCAATGAAAATTCAACTCTCGGATCATTTTACCTATCGCAAGCTGATCCGTTTTGTGCTCCCCTCCATCGTGATGATGATCTTTACCTCCATTTACGGCGTGGTGGACGGGCTGTTCGTGTCTAACGTGGTAGGAAAGACCTCCTTTGCGGCAGTCAATTTCATCTTCCCCGTGATCATGGCCCTCGGCGGCGTGGGCTTTATGATCGGTACCGGTGGCTCGGCCATCGTGGGACAGCTGCTGGGAGAAGGGCGTACCGAAAAGGCGCGCAGCATCTTTTCTTTGATGATCTATACCACCGTTGCGCTGGGTGGCTTGCTGACCGTGATCGGTCTGCTCATCCTGCGTCCCGTGGCTGAGCTTTTGGGTGCGGAGGGAGAGATGCTGTCTGAATGCGTGTCTTACGGACGGATCTTGATGATAGGCACCACTGCATTTATGCTTCAAAACGTTTTTCAAAGCTTCCTTGTCACTGCCGAGCGGCCGGGCTTGGGGCTTGGCTTTACCGTTGCGGCGGGTCTGACCAATATTCTGCTGGACTGGCTGTTGATGGGAGTTATTCCGTTGGGCGTACAGGGAGCGGCGTTTGCTACGATTCTCAGCTATTTCGTGGGCGGCATTGCTCCGCTGCTTTACTTCATTCTGTGCAGACGAGGCAATTTGTACCTGACCTCCTGCAAAATCGATTGGCGCGCCCTGCGTAAGGCGTTCACCAACGGCTCTACTGAGCT
>JAFTKV010000030.1 GCA_017453085.1 Clostridia bacterium | reverse complement strand
CTCTGCTACGCGGATCTGCTCTGCGCTGGGACAGGAGGACGATTGCCCGCTGACCGTGCGGGAGGGCAGAGACTATCTGGAAGCCCGTTATATCGGCGCAAAGCAGCCCGACGAGATCGTGCCCGCCTCTGACGGCGAGTGCCGTATCGAGCTGCAGAACGTGTGGTTCCGCTATGAAAAGAACTCCCCCGACATTCTGCGGGGGGCATCAATGGAGGTCAAGAGCGGCGAGATCTTCGCGCTTTTGGGCGGTAACGGTGCCGGTAAGACCACTACGCTGAATCTGATCGCCGGGCTCTCCCGTCCCTATCGGGGAAGGGTGCTGGTGGACGGCAAGCCGGTGGATCGTTACTCGGGCGATTCTTTGTACAGAGAGCGATTGGCACAGCTACCGCAGAATCCTCGCACCCTATTTCTCAAATCCACCGTGGCGGAGGATCTGGCCGATGCGGCGGAGATCTATCCCCCCGATCGGCGAGAGGATGCGATCCGTGCAGTGACGAAGCTGCTGGAGATCGAGCCGCTGCTGTCGGTTCATCCCTACGATCTCAGCGGTGGTGAGATCCAGCTGTGTGCGCTGGCAAAGCTCCTGCTGCGGCGTCCCCGCATCCTGCTGCTGGACGAGCCTACCAAGGGCTTGGATGCGGCGGCCAAGGAACGGCTTCGCATCCTGCTTGCCGAGCTTGCTGCCGATGGCATGGCGATCCTTGCGGTGACCCACGACGTGGAGTTTGCCGCCGAGGCTGCCCACCGCTGTGCACTCTTTTTTGACGGAGAGGTGCTGTCTGCCGACACGCCCGCCCGTTTCTTCGGGGAAAACAATTTCTACACTACCGCCGCCTCCCGCATGGCGAGAGGCCTGTGGCGGTCTGCCGTCACCCCGGGACAGGTGATCGCCTGTGCAAAGGCAGAGTTGGCAGAGAAGGGAGACGCTACGTGAAGCTGAGAAGGATTCTTTCCTATGGAATTATGTGTATTGGAATGCCGCTGGCTGCATACGGCGGAGCAATGCTGTTTGAAAACAAGCAGGCGGCGTGGGTCTCCATGTGTATTGCGGTGCTGGCCTGCATCCCCTTCTTCCTGCGCTTTGAAAAAAAGCGGAACAATACCGCACGGGTGGTGATCATCGCCGTGATGGTCGCGCTGTCGGTGGTGGGACGGATCGTCTTTACCGCCCTGCCCGGGTTCAAGCCGGTGACTGCGCTGATCGTGCTCACCGCCATGTATTTCGGCAGTGAAGCCGGCTTTCTCACCGGTGCGCTGACGGCGGTGATCTCCAACTTCTACTTTGGCCAAGGGCTGTGGACGCCCATTCAGATGTTCGTCTGGGGCTTTATCGGACTGCTGGCAGGCGTGTTCGCTTCACCGCTGAAGAGAAGCAGGATCGCTCTGCTGATCGGTGCACTCCTGTCGGGCGTGCTCTTCTCCCTGCTGATGGACGTCTGGACGGTTCTGTGGGCGGACGGCACCTTCCGCATCGCCCGCTATCTGACGGCGGTGACGGCATCGGGCTATTTTACCCTGGTCTACGCTCTCTCCAACGCAGTTTTCCTTCTGCTGCTGAAGCCGCCCATCGGCGCGGTGCTGGATCGCATCCGCATCAAATTCAAGCTTTGACCCTATCCCCTCGGACAAGTGCCGAGGGGATAGTTTGGTTTTGATACAGTTGGATTTGTAAATAATTTCGGAATCATTTCCCATCCCCGTTGACAGGCAGGACGGGGTAGGGTATAATGAAAGTAATCTTATTTGCCAGGAGTTGTATCGTTATGTATCAGTCCCCATACCCAAGTTCCCAACCCGCTACACCATCCCGACAGCTGAAGGATCAGGTGCGCAGGTACGTGCTGCTCGGACTCAGCCTGTTTTCGGTGCTGCTGTCCTTCCTCCTCTTCTTCGTCCCCTTTTGTACGGACGAATGGGTGAATGAATCGCTGTTTCCCATCGGCGTAATGTCCTTTGACTCCGGCGCAATCGTGAATCTGATCGTGTTTGTCCTGCTGTTTTGCTGCTGCTCGGGCAGTCTGATCTACTTTCTGTATACGCTCAAGGGCTATTCCGGCTCGCTGGCGCACTATGCGTCCAAGGCACGGAAGCTGATCGTGCTCAACGCGCTGATCACGGGGCTGTATTTCGTGGGCGGCGTTGCATACTGCACCCTGCGCAATTACAATACCCCCAGATACAGCTGCGGAATCAGTATCCTCCCCTTTCTGCTGGTAGCCGGTGCCGCCATCGGGTACGCCTTTGCCGCACGGGGAGTGGACGAGCCGTCGGATAGCCGCCGCTCGCCCAAGCAAAGGGGGGCACGGATCGAGTTTTACCTTTACGGTATGGCGGCAGCAATCCTTACCGTGATCGCCTGCCTTGGCAATATCATTCAGGTGACCTTTACCGAGCCCGCCTCTATGGTTGCCATCAAAATTAACGGCTTCAAGCTGCTGACCTCCTATAACAGCGAGGCAGGAGGCTTTCAGCTGCTGGCGTTCTTCCTGCTGGCGATCCTGACCGTTACCGTTGCGCTTTTGCTGGCCTCCACGGTGTCGCTGATCAGCCGCTCCAAGCTGTTCTACCGTCTGACGCTGGCAGAGATGTTTTTCGCAGGCGTGTCCTCCCTGCTGGTAGGGCTGTTCGGAAAGTATTACGAGATCGCGCAGAAGCTCAACGAAGACATCATCATGGCGTGGATCGGCAAGTATATCAGCATCGGATCCATCAATTTCACGTATCGGGTGAAAAGCGGAGCCTTTATCTGGTTCCTGCTGGTGGCAGGCGTGGTATTGGTCACGCTGATCCGCAAGCCCTATACCCGCGGAACGATGGGAGAGGCGGATATCGCCGTGAATGCGCTGTCCTCCGGAGTGGACGGGATGGAGCAGCCGATCCCCGACGCCCCTCTGCCCGCTAAACTGGAGAGCGATCCCTGTCCTGCCTTTACCGAGCTGGATTGCAAGATCAACCTCTACCGACAGGAGCTGGAGTCGGTGCGGATGGCGGCGTTTGATGCGCCCACCCTCCCTCAGCTGGTGCAGTACGTGGTGGCCTACGCCCGCGACTCCCGCCTGCATCTGTCCTATACGCCCGCAGACATCGCCGCCTTTATTGCAGGACTGGGTGCCACCCGTCTGACGATCCTGCAGGGTATGAGCGGTACGGGTAAGACCAGCCTGCCCAAGATCTTTACCGAGGCGGTGCTGGGTAACTGCGAGATCATTGAGGTGGAATCCTCCTGGCGAGACAAAAACGAGCTGCTGGGCTACTATAATGAGTTCAGCCGCATCTATACTCCGAAAAAGTTCACTCAGGCGCTGTATAAGGCAAGGCTGAGCCCCGAGCGTCTGACCTTTATCGTGCTGGACGAGATGAACCTGAGCCGGATTGAGTATTACTTCTCCGACTTCCTGTCGCTGATGGAAAACGAAGCGCACAAGCGGGAGATCAAGCTGCTGAACGTTGGGCTTTTCCGCAGAGCGGAAGGGAAGAGACTCCCCTATTTCGGGCTCACCGACGGTCATACCATCAAGATTCCGCCCAACGTCTGGTTCATCGGCACCGCCAATCGGGACGAGAGCACCTTTGAGATCAGCGATAAGGTCTACGACCGTGCCCATACCATGAACTTTAACAAGCGTGCACCCAAGGTGACCATGCTCCGCGATCCCATCCCGCCCCGCTATCTGTCGGTGAGCGAGCTGAACCGTCTGTTGGAGGAGGCCTGCCGCAGCGTCCGCTTTGACATTGAAAGCTACGGAGTGATCCGCGAAGTTGAGGAGCTGCTGGCTCCCTACAACATCTCCTTCGGCAACCGTATTGCCAATCAGATCGAGACCTTCGTTCGAATCTACGCCTCCTGCTTTACGCCTACCGATGCGGTGATCCACGAGGCGGTGGAGACGATCCTGCTCAGCAAGGTGGTCAGCAAGCTGGAGTTCAAGAGCGTGGACAACAAGGCGCAGCTTGCCGCCGAGCTTGAACGGCTGGGTCTGCTCCGCTGCAGCGACTTTGTCCGCAAGCTGAACGAGGACTAAGCCATGGCAGAGCAGATGAATGCCGTCGGCCCCGTCACGCTTGCCGACGACGATCTTTCTCCGCTGATCCGCTTTGCACGGGAGAGCGAGGGGCTGACCTACGAGCAGTTCGACGCCGCTACCGTTCGCAGGGTCAATCTCTTCGCTCTGCGGGAGAACTTCGACTTTGCGGGGCTGGAAGAGACGCTGGATCGGATCCTCAGGGATCTGTCCCCCATCAAGCGGATCTTTGCAAGGCCGATCATTCGCCTCAAGGACAGTACCGCGATCCTGCCCGTGGAATCGGTGCGGGTGGTCAACAACGAGACCATCGTGCACGCATCCGCGCACAGCGAGCTGTGGGAGAGCATCACCGAGGAGGGGATGAAGCCCCGCAAGCTGCTGACCGTGCAGAACGAGGATCACTACTCCATCTACGAAAATCTGGCGTTTGCCCGGGCGATCAATATCATTTTGCAGTTCGTGGGCAGAAATATGCGACGGCTGACCAATATGCTGTACGCAGATCGGGATATGCAGTTCAATCTGCTGGAGCGGCTCAACCATACGGAATACTTTTTGGCCATCGGCAAGCTGCACATCGGCTACGTGCGGGACTACGACCAATATCGCACCGCCGCCGATCGCTGTCTGGACAAGCTGCTCTTCATCGATCGGGTGATCCGCGCCAGACTGAGCGCACCGGTCTATCAGAAGTGCAAGCAGTATAAGGGTGCTCTTCCGCTGAAGAAGACCAACGTGTTTCGGATGCACAAGGATTATCATCGGATCTATCAGCTGCTCAAATGGTTTTCCGAGCACAAGATCGATCTGGCCGACGAGATGGACGGTGTCCTTTCTGTGTCGGGAGAGGGCTACGGCCTGTATTGCACCATGCTTTCGCTGTTTGCCGCAGGACATTTCAGCTTTACCTTCGATCCGCGGGAGTCGATCGACTTTTACCGCTTGCGGCAGACCGCCACCTTCGGAGGCTGGACGCTGACGATGGAAACGGTAGAGTGTCAAGAAATCTCCGCCCTGCGATTTTCCTTTGTGAAGGATAAGCCTTATCGCATCCTCCTGCTTCCCATCACCGACCCACGGTACACCAAGGAGGCGATGGAGCTTTTTGTCGGGCAGATCGAGGCGGACGAGTATCTGACTGCCTCCCCCGAGGAAGGGGAGGAGGGAAGACTGTGTCTGAGCCTGTACGATATCGAGTCCTTCCGCCGCCTGCAGCAGCTGCTTTTGCGGGGAATGATCCGATCGGATGCCAAGCGGGATCTTTGCCCCTTCTGCGGCAGTACGCTTGCCTTGACCGACGATCCGTCGGCAGAGGCGCGCTATGAATGTGCCGCCTGCCGAACGGTGATCCGCCACCGTCGCTGTCCCGAAACGAAGCAGCTCTACGAGGAAACGCTCATCAAGAATTTCCGCCCCGCCCCGATGCGTGCGGAGCCGTCCCGCAGAGAGAATCTGCTCTACCGTCGAACCGTAGAGGCGCAGCTGCACTTTCGCAATATTACCGGACTGGATGACGCCGGGAAGACGGTTTGCCCCCACTGTCGGCAAGTGCATTGAGCGGAATGAACCGAAGCCCAAAGCACGGGACCTATGCCTTATGTCAGAGGGAAGAGAAAGTCCGCTACAGCACGCAGAGGAAAATCTCCCCTATTTCTTGGCCATTGCCTTTCCCAATGATTCTATTCTTCACACGAAAAAGAACTCCCACGCGGGAGTTCTTTTGGCTCTATAATAAATGTTGGGGTACCGACAGATAGAGCTCGAAAAAATAACAAAAAAAGAGCATATCTGACAAAAATCTGGTAGAATGAAGTTACCACACAAAACATTCATCAGAGGTGTCGGATATGCTCAATTCATATT
>JAFTKV010000221.1 GCA_017453085.1 Clostridia bacterium | reverse complement strand
GCCACGATCTCCTCGGTGGTTCCCGCCACGGGAACGCCGTTCATATTGCGCCCCAGCTTTTGCGGGTTATCGTCAATGAGGCAGACGACGTCGTTCTGGGTATATTCGCTGCGCTGGAGCTCTCTGAGGATGGTCGCACCCGCTTCGCCCGCACCGATGATCATCGTACGGCGAACGGCACCCTTCTTTTTCAGCGAAAGTGCCCTTTGATGGCGCAGGAAGCGATAGGAAAAGCGCACCGCAAAGGTGGCAAACATCAGCAGGAAGAACTGGATCAGCACGAAGCTGCGGGGGACGGTCAGTCCGGTCACGAACTGCGCCACCGTCTGCACCAGCGTGGCCACCGCAGAGGCGGCAAAGATGCGGATCATCTCCCGCTCGCCCGCATACGCCCACAGGCTGTTGTACAGACCGAACAGCCAGTAGATCACCACGGTAGCGACACCGGTCAGCGGTAACAGCCAGATCACGTTGCGCAGAAAATCATATTGCAGCAGCGAGGTGATGCTGAACTCCAGACGCACCCACAGTGCCAGCACCGACGTGGCGGCAAACACCAGCAGATCGGCAAAGATCAGCAGCAACTGTCGGCCAAGCAGCTTTTTGTCCTGCATCGGCTGTGTAGCTTGTTGTTTCATGAATTCTTTCTCCAAACCATTTTATCCACCACACCGGTATAGCTCTGGATGATCTTCACTACCTTGGTAGATACGTTTTCTTCAATGTAATCGGGGACGGGGATGCCGTGATCCCCCTCGGCGTTCATGGTCACCGCCGTTTCCACCGCCTGCAGCAGCGACCTTTCGTCGATGCCGGCGAGGATAAAGCAGGCCTTGTCCAGCGCCTCGGGACGCTCGGTAGAGGTGCGGATGCACACTGCGGGGAAGGGCTTGCCCACCGAGGTAAAGAAGCTGGACTCCTCCGGCAGAGTGCCGCTGTCCGAGATGACCGCAAAAGCGTTCATCTGCAGGTGATTGTAGTCGTGGAAGCCCAGCGGCTCGTGGCGGATCACCCGACGATCCAGCACAAAGCCCGATTCCTCCAGCCGCTTCTTGCTGCGGGGATGGCAGGAATAGAGGATGGGCAGGTCGTATCGCTCTGCGATCTTATTGATAGCACTGAACAGGGAGAGGAAATTCTCCCGCGTGTCGATATTCTCCTCCCGATGTGCCGAGAGCAGGATGTATTTCTTCTCCTTCAGCCCCAGACGGGCGAGGATGTCGCTTGCTTGAATCGCCTCCAGATTGGCGTGGAGCACCTCTGCCATCGGAGAGCCGGTCACGTAGGTGCGCTCCTTGGGCAGACCGCACTCGTGCAGATACTTGCGGGCGTGCTCGGAGTAGGCCATGTTCACGTCCGAGATGATGTCCACGATCCGACGGTTGGTCTCCTCAGGCAGGCACTCATCCTTGCAACGGTTGCCCGCTTCCATATGGAAGATGGGGATATGCAGCCGCTTGGCCGCAATTGCCGACAGGCAGGAGTTGGTGTCCCCCAGGATCAGCAGAGCGTCGGGACGAATGGCACTCATCAGCTTGTAGGAGCAGCTAATGATATTGCCCACCGTCTCCCCCAGGTCTGCGCCCACCGCGTCCATATAGACCTCGGGTGCGTCCAGCTGCAGGTCTCTGAAAAAGACGCCGTTCAGGTTATAGTCGTAATTCTGACCGGTATGCGCCAGAATGCAGTCGAAATACCGTCTGCACTTGGTGATCACGGCAGACAGACGGATGATCTCGGGACGAGTGCCCACGATGATCAGCAGCTTCAGCTTGCCGTTTTCTTGAAACTTAACGTCGGAATAGTCGGTTTTCATATTCATAGGAATTACTCCTCGTTCATTTCGTACAGCTTTAGCTTGCCGTACAGTTCTTTTCGTTTGCCGCTGTTTTCGAAGATCTCCACCACGCTCACCGCCTTGTGCTTACCGGTGAGGACGCGGAACAGATAGCGGATGGGGAAGAAGATCCAGCCGATGGGGTAGAGGATCGGCACACGCTCGGCGATGGGCCAGAACCAGCGCACAATCCGATTGAGCGAGGCAAAGCCCTGTCGGAGCCTGCCCTTTTTCACGCCGTTTTTGCCTCGGTTGGAGATAAACATCCCCTCGTAATTTCGCCCTGCCTGCTTTCTGCCAAAGTTTCCGCCCAGCAGAATATCCTCCAGCAGAGCGTCGGCAAGGTCGGCATCCTCGCCCATCCAGGATGCTTTGGGAAGACCGATGCCACGAAATGCCGCAAGGCTCAGAGTCTGTGCAAATCTCCACAGCCCTACCGCTTGGAGCTTTTCAGCAAACAGCGCGGTAAACTCCTCCTCGGGCAGGGAGCCCACGAACACCGCCCAATCGCACAGATGGCGAAGACCAATGCCCTCCGACAAGAGATGATGCTGCATATGCAAGAGCATGATCAGCCCGTGATGGAAGGGGGACGGATTCCGATAGGTTACAAATTCGTCAAAGACAGGCGTGGCACAGTCGGTCAGATCAGCAAGATAGCCGCGGATCATCTCGCCTGCCCGTCCTTCGGGGACGCCCGCCACCTCCCGATGGAGCTCGTAGTGCATCCCGGGCTTGCGGAACACCTGATGGTGGGTCTGCTCCTTTTCGTCTGCGGTAAAGCCGTCTGCCTCCAGCACCTGTCGGGTGCGGTCGGCATCAGCAGGGCTGACGTAAAAATCCACGTCGCCCATTGCGCGGGTCAGCGGAGCGGGATAGTAATGCGCAGAGGCGATGCCCTTCAGCACGCAGTACGAAATCCCCGCCTCGGTCATCAGCCGATGCAGATGGGCGTGGTTTTGAAAGTTACGGACGTTCAGCAGGGTATGCTTTTGCAGTGCCTGCTCGATCTTTTGAGATTGCTCCGCCTCCAGCGGAAGCTCCCTCTGCTTCTGAAAGGCCAGGAGAGTCACCGCTTGCGCACGGCTCTCGGCATAGACACCGCTCCAGTCCGTGTCGGACGTCGGGGTAAATGGTTGTCCGAACAAACTCTCGGCGATCAAAGCCAGCAAAGTCTCCTGGGCGCGGGTAAATGTCATTGATTTTCTACCGCCTCGTAAAACGTATCGGGGTGAGCGGGATCAAAGGGCTCGTTGGCCCACATGACCGTCACCAGATCCTGGGTTTGGGAAAGGTTGATGATATTGTGGGTGTAGCCGGGAAGCATGTGCACCGCCTCGATCTTCTCGCCGGACACCCGGAACTCCAGCACCTCATCGGTGCCGATCTTCCGCTGCTGAATGAGGGCTTCGCCGGACACCACAATAAAAATTTCCCACTTGGTGTTATGCCAGTGCTGGCCCTTGGTGATGCCAGGCTTGGAGATATTCACAGAGAACTGGCCATGGTCAGCAGTCTTCAAAAGCTCCGTAAAGCTGCCCCGGTCGTCCACATTCATTTTTAGCTCGAAGCTGGCGGCCTCCTTGGGTAGGTAGCTCAGATAGGTGGAATACAGCTTCTTGGCAAAGCTGCCGCCGGGAATGGCGGGCATCACAAGGGTCTGGGGTTGGGCCTTGAAGTTGTTCAGCAGCTCCACAATCTGCCCCAGTGTCACCTTGTGGGTGACGGGCGCGGCGCAGTAGCGGCCCTTTTATGTCAGCACGGTATCAACGCCGTAAAATAAACAGCGG
>JAFTKV010000220.1 GCA_017453085.1 Clostridia bacterium | reverse complement strand
TCCAAGGCCTGCGAAGCCATCGGCCGTCAGCCCGAGAGCAAGGGTGCGGTCACTTCTACCATGATCATGGGTTGTGCCATCGCAGAGACCACCGGTATCTATGCGTTGGTTATTGCGATTCTGCTGATCTTCGTAGCACCCGGTATGCTGGTAGACGTTCTGATGAGCGCGATCGGCTAAAATAGGGAGCATAGATCATGCAAAACTTGGATATCATTTCTGTCAATATTTGGCAGATATTGATCTCTTTGGTCAATCTTCTATTGCTGTTTCTGATCCTGAAAAAGTTTCTGTTCAAGCCGGTGAAAAAGGTGTTGGAGCAGCGGCAGAGCCAGCTGGACGCTCAGTATGCGTCTGCTGAAAATGCCGAGGCTGAGGCAAACGCGCATCGCAGAGAGTGGGAAAAAAAGCTGTCTTCTGCGGATGCAGAGGCCAGTGCGATCCTGCAATCTGCTGCCGAGAACGCCAAGTACCGCGGCGACAAGCTGATCGCCGAGGCACAGGCTCGTGCTGACGGCATCATCCGTGCGGCAGAGACAGAGGCGGAGCTGGAGCGCAAGAAGGCTGCAGACGGCATCAAGCAGGAGATCGTAGAGGTCTCGGGCGCGCTCACCGAAAAGTTGCTGGAGCGTGAGATCAGAACCGAGGATCACAGAGCTCTCATCGATTCCTTTATTGAGGAAATAGGTGACGGCAATGAATGAGATCGGTAAAGAATACGGTGCCGCTCTCTTCATGCTGGCCGTGGAAGAGAATGCAAAAGCAGAATATTCTGCTGCTCTTGCCAAGGTAAAGGCCGCTTTGCAGGAAAATCCCGAATACATGGAGTTTCTCACCTCACCGAGCATTCCGCTTGGCGATCGACTTTCCGCCATTGAAGCGGTGTTTGGCAATGCGGTGCCCGGGCAGGTGCTTTCCTACCTGCAGCTGATGTGCGAGAAGGGAAGAATGGCTTGGTTTTGGGAGTCGGCAGCGGAATTTGAAGCTTTGTATGCGGCGTCCGAGCGCATCAGCACGGCGAAGGTCACCTCTGCTGTGGAGCTGACCGACGGCGAAAAGCAAAAGCTGGTTGCCAAGCTGGAGAAGCTGTATCAAAGTAAGATCAGCGCAGAGTATTCCATCGACGAGAGTCTGCTGGGCGGTCTGATCGTCGAGGTAGACGGCAATATTATGGACGGCAGTTTGCGCCACCGTCTACGTGAGGTAAAGGAAGTGATCAAATCGTGAATACAAGACCCGAAGAGATCAGTAACGTGATCAAAGAACAAATCAAAAACTATCGATCGAAGATCGAGATGAAGGAAACCGGCACGGTCATTCTGGTGGGCGACGGCATCGCCCGCGTCTACGGTCTTCGGGAGTGTATGGCCAGCGAGCTGCTGGAATTTGAGGACGGCAGCTTCGGCATGGCACAGAATCTGGAGACCGAGACCGTTTCGGTAGCGATCCTGTCGGATAACAACAACATCCGCGAGGGCTCTACGGTAAAGAGAACAGGAAAGGTTCTGTCGGTTCCCGTAGGCGAGGCTCTCTTGGGACGTGTGGTAAACGCCTTGGGCGAGCCCATCGACGGCAAAGGCCCCGTTGCGACCTTCGCAACCCGTCCTATCGAATCGGAAGCCCCCGGTATCATCGAGCGCAAGAGCGTGTCGGTGCCGCTCCAGACCGGTATCAAGGCTATCGACAGTATGATCCCTATCGGTCGCGGTCAGCGAGAGCTGATCATTGGCGACCGTCAGACCGGTAAGACCGAGATTGCCATCGATACCATCATCAATCAGAAGAACGAAAACGTCATCTGTATCTATGTTGCCATCGGACAGAAGAACAGCTCGGTGGTGCAGCTGGCAAACGAGCTTGCCCGCTCGGGTGCGATGGAGTATACCATCATCGTCTCTGCCTCCGCATCCGAATCAGCACCCCTGCAGTACGTTGCTCCCTACTCGGGCTGCGCCATGGCGGAGTATTTCCGCGAGCAGGGTAAGGATGTGCTGATCATTTACGACGATCTGTCTAAGCACGCAGTGGCCTACCGTGCGCTGTCTCTGCTGATCCGCCGTCCTCCCGGAAGAGAGGCGTATCCCGGCGATGTCTTCTATCTCCACTCCCGCCTCTTGGAGCGTGCCGCCTGCGTAGATCCCGCATACGGCGGTGGATCTATTACCGCTCTGCCCATCATCGAGACTCAGGCAGGCGACGTTTCCGCCTATATTCCCACCAACGTCATTTCCATCACCGACGGTCAGATCTTCCTGGAGACTGAGCTGTTCCACGCAGGCATTATGCCCGCGATCAATCCCGGTATCTCGGTCAGCCGAGTGGGCGGTTCCGCACAGCTCAAGGCCATGAAGAAGGTGTCGGGCGAGCTGAAGCTGCTCTACTCCCAGTACCGTGAGCTCCAGTCCTTTGCCCAGTTCGGCAGCGATCTGGATGCCGATACCAAGGCAAGACTGGCACTGGGGGAGCGGATCGTGGAGGTCCTGAAGCAGGGAAGAAACGCTCCCGTCCGCGTGGGCTGTCAGGTGGCGATCGTGTATGCGGTCATCAACGGCTATCTGAACGATACGCCGGTAAAGAAGGTCAAGGAATACGAGCAGTCTCTGTACGAGCTGCTGGAGAACAAATACAGCAATTTCCTTGCCAGCGTTGAAGCGGGCAACTGGAGCGATAGCGACATCGAGCTCTTAAAATCTGCGCTGCGCGAGATGAGGTGAGCGGATGGGTGCTGATATCAAGCAACTGCGCACACGCATCAAAAGCGTTGATTCCACCCTCCATCTGACCAAGGCGATGGGGCTGGTAGCGTCCTCCAAGATCCGTCGGGCCACCGAGTCCATGAATCGGGGAAAAGAGTACGCCGTTGCCCTGACCGAAACGGTGGAGCAGCTGTCCACCTACGAGGAGTGCAGAAAAAGCCCCTATATGAAGGCGGCGAGCGGCGACAGACTGTGTCTTTTGGTGGTTGCAGGCGATCGCGGTCTTGCGGGCGGCTACAACGCCAACATCTTCCGTCTGCTGAGGGAATATCCCGATGCCGAGATCATCCCCGTGGGCAAGCGCGCCTGTGACCGATTTGCGGGAAAGCTGCTGTACGCCGAGCATTTCACCTATGCTGATGCTAAGGAGATCGCCGATCAGATCTGCCGCGAGTTTTGCGAGGGAAAATTCGACCGCTTCGGCATCCTATGTACCAAATATATTTCCCTGATGTCCCAGGAGGCCTACGTCAGATGGCTTCTGCCTTTGGAAAAGAGCGAGAGCAGAAAGTCGGTTTCCGCCATTTTCGAGCCGGACGAGATCACCGTGTTGAACGCCGTGATCCCCGAATACGTGGCCGGTATGATCGTCTCCTCGGTGAAGGAAAGCTTCGCCAGCGAGGTTGCCGCACGACGGGTAGCAATGGACAGCGCAGGCAAGAATGCGCAGGAAATGATCGATCGTCTGGGGCTGGAATACAACCGTGCAAGACAGGGCGCCATCACACAGGAGATCACCGAGATCGTCGCAGGCAGCGGCGCATAAGCGGTGATGCCAAACTCTGAAAAGGAGAAACACTATGTCAAATACAGCAAAAGGACGCGTTTCTCAGGTCATGGGACCTGTGGTAGACGTGTGCTTTGAGGAAGGCAGTCTGCCCTCCATCTATAATGCGCTGACCATGCAAAACGGCGCCAAAACGCTGACCGTTGAGGTGGCACAGCACATCGGCGACAACGTGGTGCGTTGCATCGCCATGTCCTCCACCGACGGTCTGAAGCGCGGCACTCCGGTTACCGATACCGGCAAGACCATCAGCGTGCCCGTGGGCAGAGAAACGCTGGGACGTATCTTCAACGTGCTGGGCGATACCGTAGACAACAAGCCCTTGGCAGAGGGCGTGGAGCGTTGGAACATCCACAGACCCGCTCCCTCCTTCAGCGAGCTGTCCACCTCCACCGAGATCCTTGAGACCGGTATCAAGGTCATCGACCTGATCTGCCCCTACTCCAAGGGTGGCAAGATCGGTCTGTTCGGCGGTGCGGGCGTTGGAAAAACCGTTCTGATCATGGAGCTGATCAACAACGTTGCCAAGCAGCACGGCGGTCTGTCGGTCTTCACAGGCGTTGGCGAACGTACCCGCGAGGGCAACGATCTGTACAATGAAATGAAGGAATCGGGAGTTCTTGCCAACACCACGCTGGTGTACGGTCAGATGAACGAGCCTCCCGGAGCCAGAATGCGGGTTGCGCTGTCCGGTCTTACCATGGCGGAATACTTCCGCGATGAGGAAAATCAGGACGTACTGCTCTTTATCGACAATATCTTCCGCTTTACACAGGCAGGCTCGGAGGTTTCGGCTCTGCTGGGACGTATGCCCTCGGCAGTTGGCTATCAGCCTACGCTGGCCACCGAGATGGGCGATCTGCAGGAGCGAATCACTTCCACCAAGAAGGGCTCCATCACCTCGATCCAGGCGGTCTACGTTCCTGCGGACGACCTGACCGACCCTGCTCCCGCTACCACCTTCGCACACTTGGACGCTACCACGGTTCTGTCCAGAAGCATTTCCTCTCAGGGCATCTATCCTGCGGTTGACCCGCTGGAATCCACCAGCCGTATCCTTACACCCGAGATCATCGGCGAAGAGCATTACACCGTTGCCCGCGAGGTACAGCGGATCCTCCAGCGATATCAGGAGCTGATGGACATCATCGCCATTATGGGTATGGACGAGCTCTCCGATGAAGACAAGATGCTGGTGCAGAGAGCACGAAAGATCCAGCGCTTCCTGTCCCAGCCCTTCGACGTGTCCGAAAAGTTCACGGGCATCCCCGGTGCATACGTGCCGCTGTCCGAGACCATCCGCGGCTTCAAGGAGATCATCGAGGGCAAGCACGATGATCTGCCCGAGTCGGCATTCCTGTTTGTGGGCACCATCGACGAAGCTGTGGAAAAAGCAAAGAAGGCGGTACGATGAAAACCTTCCCGCTGAAAATATCCTCTCCCGAGGGCGATCTCTTCCACGGCGAGGCGGTCAGACTGATCGTGCGTGGCGTGGAGGGCGAACTGGCGGTGATGGCAGGGCACATTTCCTTCGTCACTCCCGTAAAGGCCTGCGATTGCAAGGTCGAGCTGGAGGACGGAGAAGAGAAGCTCGGCTCCACCGATGGCGGTCTGCTTACCGTATCGGGCGAGCGTGTGGTACTGCTTTCCGGCAGCTTTACCTGGAAAAACACAACATAATAAAAATGGCTCTTTGTCAATAGTTGGGGTAAAGAAAAAACAATAGAATGAAAAAGCAGGTAGTGAAAAACGAAACGGAGCGAAGCGAAGTGGAGTTTTTTCACTACCTGCTTCGCGCGCGAGCGTCATTGAAATAGATAAAGAATAC
>JAFTKV010000219.1 GCA_017453085.1 Clostridia bacterium | reverse complement strand
TACGCAAACTCCAATCCTGCCGACATCGGCTTCTTCTCTCACGAGATCACCCACTGGGTACAGCAGTTCAACTTCTATTACGGTGACGGCGCGTGGTTTACCGAGAACATGGCAAACTACGGCGGCTTCCGTTACCACCACTGGGCAGACGGCAAGTACGTTCAGCTGTACAAGGATGCTAACCAGAACGACCTGTACAACTGGAACTGGGGCGCATACGGCGACGGCTCCAAGTGGTTCTTTGCTTATCTGGACTACAACTGGCCCACCACGCTGGATGCCAACGGCAACAAGGTTCGCGGTCTGCTGGACACCCTGGTTTACGAGATCAAGCACGGCAGCCTGGTCGGCGGCAATGACAACGCAACCAATAAGAACAGCCCCTTCAACAAGATCGTGAAGGAGATCACCGGCTTTGATTGCATCGAGGACGTTCGTGCACAATACGAAAAGGACTTCAGAAGCAAGGCGTGGGACTTCAAGGGCTTTGGCGAGTACACCGACAACTTCCTGACCGAGAACGTTCCTTACGTGCAGAACCCCAATTATCCCATGGTGACCGAAAAGAACCCCGGTGACAAGACTGCTACCGCGCTGGAAACTGCAGTGACCGAGGGCGATAACCTGGCACTGGGTGCTACCGTTTACAAGATCTCCGGCTCCGTAAAGGCTGCTGAGGACGGCAATAAGCTGGTAGACGGCAAGCTGGACTCCAAGTGGTGCTCCTCTGCCGCTTCTGTGAAGGACAAGACCTACAGCCTGGACGGCACCCGTCAGTGGATCGTTCTGGATCTGGGTGAGAAGAAGACCTTTAACACCTATACCATCTACAACACCAGAACCCAGGAGACCTACGCCAACATGACCGAATGGGAGATCCTCGTCTCCGATGACGCTGTGAACTGGACCTCCGTGGATTACCAGCCCGATTGTAATCAGGATCTGGTTTCCTTCAACGTAGGTAGCCAGAGCGCCCGTTACGTGATGATCAAGGGCTACACCGTTGACAAGTCCAACGGCGTCGGCACCATTCGTCTCTACGAGTTCCAGCTCTACAATCAGTAATTCACAAATTTACCCTTTCATACAGACCCGCTGCTGCGGGTCTGTATTGACAAGTACAAATCAAAAAGGAGTATAGTATGAGAAAGCTTTTGAGTATTCTGCTGGCAACCGGTATGCTGTGCGGCTTGCTGGCCGCTTGTACCGACACCTCCGAGGATAAGCCCAAGGAGACCCTTCCGGGCGGCGATCAGTCCACCGAGGTGACCGACGATCTGCCCGCCAATCTGAACTTTGAAGGGCAGGACATCAAAATCCTGTGCTGCGACGAGGAGATCACCATTCTGTCCTTCGTAGCGGACGAGGAGGCGGAGGACGTCGTATCCTCTGCAGTTTATCAGAGAAACCAAGCGATCGAGCAGCGTTTGGGCGTGACCATCGAGGTAGTGGAAACGGTTGACCACGAAAGCGTGGCGTCCACCGCCGAGCTGATCATTCAGGCAGGCGGCGAGGATTACGATATCATCGGCGGCTATCAGTATTTCTCGGTCGGTCTGGCACTGAACGGCAACCTGTACAATCTGAAGGGCGCAGACATTGCCGACATCGGCTATCTGAACTTCAGCAAGCCCTACTGGAGCACCCAGTTTATCGACAATATCGCACTGGACGGCGCAGCTTACTGGGCAACCGGTGACATCTCCCTGCGTTATACCTCCGGTATGTACTGTACCTTCGTGAACACCACTCTGTTCAACGAATACTTCCCCGAAGAGGATATCTACGACATCGCGCGCAACGGTAAGTGGACGATGGATCAGCTGACCACCATGTCCTCTAAGGCTTGGAATGACGTAAACGGCAGCCAGGTTCCCGATGACGGCGACCAGTTCGGCTTCATTACCGGCTCCTACGACCTGCTGGACGGTCTGGCAGTAGGCTGCGGCGTCACCTTCGGCGCAATCCAGGACGGCGAGATCGTGATCACCCTGGGCAACAACACCTCCATGACCTTCGCTGACAAGCTGAAGGCTCTGACGCAGCAGGATTCTACCCGCGTCGTATCGGTTATGGAGCAGTCCTGGTGTCCCGAGAACTTTGCCGCAGGCAACGCCCTCTTCCTGGTGGATAAGCTGATGACCGCCGAGTCCTATTTCGGCGAAATGGATGATTATGCGATCATTCCTTCTCCCAAGCTGGATGAATATCAGCCCACCTACCTGACCACTCTGCAGGACGGCATCACCATTCTGGGCATTCCCAGCAGCATTCCCTCCGAAAAGCTGCCCGGCATCTGCGCAACGATGGAAGCCATGGCGGCAGGCAGCTACAATATCGTAACGCCCAAGTATTACGAGAGCGCGCTGAAGATCCAGTACACCCGTGACGAGGCATCCCGCGAGATGATCGACCTGATCCGCGAGAACGTTACCACCGACTTCGTGTTCGCTTATTCTCACGAGGTCAACGATATTGCATGGTATTTCCGTAACAACTACACCGGCGGCTCCAGCATCATGAACCGTCAGGTGAAGAGCAAGAAGCCTACCTGGAACAGCAGCATCGAGACGATCGTGAACGGCCTCCGCGTCGGCGCATAACCCAATTCATCCAACAAGACCCGCATCTGCGGGTCTTGTTTAGTTTGTAGATAAATAGGGAAGGTTATGGAAACCAATTTCACATACCACACCCATAGACGTTACCTCAAGCCTTCCTCTTCAGGGGAATGGGAACCGCAGCAGAAAGCGAAGCGTCTGCAGCGGTGGATGAGGTCAAACAATTCGCACCAAGGGGGCGTGCGGTGCGCCTCCTTCGTTTGCCGCCTGCGGCGGCGCGGGCTGTCGAGGACGCCAGCCCCTACAAGGTTGGTGGTACATATCGCACCGAGGAAGCGTGCGGCGCATTCTGTTCGTACCGCACCCCACCCCCGTCGGGTAGCACGAAGTTGCGCTTGCGCAACTACAACTCTCGCCGTCCGTGCGTTTTCCGCCGAGGCGAGCGAAAAGGGGAACTCCCGCGCGGCAATTCATCAATCTGCCGAGGAAACGAACGCAAATCGAGCTGCAAAATGCAATGTGCGGACTTGACGGCGAGGGCAGAATGTGGTATAATGATCACAGTATTTTTTCTGTTTCAATGACGGAAAGGCGGAATGTATATGAAGATGCGATCCAAACCAAGAGCGATCCGTGCGCTCGTCCTTTTGATGGCCGTATTGCTGCTATTGCCATGCCTGCCATTGCCAAAGGTGCAGGCATTGGCGGCGGGGGTCTATCAGATCAAGGATGCTGCAGGACTGCAATATGCGGCCGCTCACCCCGACGGTGACTATATCCTGACCAAGGATCTTGACCTGACCGCACAAAAGAGCCTGCCCTCCATCGGATCGGTGGCAGAGCCCTTCAGCGGCAGCTTTGACGGAAACGGACACGCCGTCAAGCTGGCTATCAGCGGCAGCAGCACCACCGACGATACGCTGTTCGGTCTGTTCGGCGCGGTCAGCGGTGAGGTCAAGAACCTGGTGGTCAGCGGCACGATCGACGTGACCTGCAAGCGAGCCGCCGTGGGCGGCATCGCCGCAGTGCTGCTGGACGGCGGCGAGATCTTCAACTGCACCACCGATCTTGCTATCAAGGTCACCTCATCGGGGCAGCCTCTGGTAGGCGGCATCGCCGGTGTTACGCTGGCATCGCCTGCGGGGGTGGACGGCAGGGTGCAGTATTGCCGCACCGCAGGCAGCATCCATGCAAAGGTCTCCTCCACGTCCGTGGGCTCGGGGATCTTTGGAGACGGCACCAACGGTGCCATCGGCGGCATCGTGGGGCTTTCCGCCAACAGCGCCACCACGGAGGTTTCCTACTGTAAGCAGGCGGGCAGCATCACCGTAGACGGCGGTGCCTGCAACGTGGGCGGTATCATCGGACAGTCCTCGGTCAATGGGGATACCAGCATCACCAACATTTACGCCTCTGCAAACGTAGGCGACATCACCATCCACAATCTGAAGGGCGAGCGTGCCGCGGGTATCATCGGCTACGTCCGCGCGGGCGAGATCGTGGCCTGCTACAACACAGGCAATATCATCGCCTATTCGGATCACGGCAAAACCGTCTCCCGCAACGGATACGGTACTCATTTCGGCATCTTCGGCTACGCCAATATGGGGGCAAGCCACAAGGTGGACGTGCTCCATTGCTATAACGCCTCGCCCAAGGCACTGGAGGCTGAGATCTGCGTGGTTCGTAATCCCTCCCACGCTACCTTCCAAAATTATTATATGCAGGGCAGAACCGAGTACGAGCGGGAGCTGAACGCCGGCAACGTAGCCTCCGGCAATGCGGGAACCGCCTTCACCTCGGCGTCCGATCTGTGGGCAAAAATGCGCTCCACCGACGCTGCACGCTATTACGCCAATGATCCGGACGGCGGTTATCCCGTCCACAAGTGGGAGGTGGCGCAGGGGCTTTCCGCAGGCGACGGCTTTGCGGCCTATCTCTCCACCCGCGAGAGCGAGGAGTCGGTAGACGTCCGCTTCGTGTTGGCGGTCACCGAGGCAAAGCTGAATGCGTACAAGAAGATTCAGCTGAAGGTCACCTTCCAGGGTGCAAACGTGACCAAGACCTTCACGCTGGGCAGCGATCTGAAGACCTATCAGAGCGTGACCGCCAAAGGGCAGACCTACCACGCTGCGGTGGGCAGTAAGCTCTTCGGCGTGGTGGTCACCGGTGCACCCTATTCCGGCTGGACGAAGGTCACCGTACAGGTCATCGGTGACGGCAAGACGGTCTATACCGGCAGCGTAAAGTATTCTGATCTGTTTACAGGAGGAACTCCCGTGTCATTTGCAAATTATTCGGATTTCAAAACGCTCCCCGACTATCCCGACGGAGCTGTTGCCCCCACCGTGTATAACGCAGGCCCCGGCAACGCAAACGATCAAAAATCCACCACCCCCACCGATTCCAAGATGCTGGTGATCTCCAAGACCAGGCTCTCCAGCTATTATTCCTATCTCAGCACGTTGGTGAATGCGGGCTTCAAGCAGACCTTCACCAACGAGATTGAGGGCAACTGCTTTGC
>JAFTKV010000218.1 GCA_017453085.1 Clostridia bacterium | reverse complement strand
TCTAAATCAATACTATTTCACTACAACAGCGCCCTATGGGTGGACAAGCGGAGCCTGTCCCGCTTGGGTTCACTGGGGAGGGGGTTATTGCTTTACCATCGCTTCGGCTTCTGCAATCGTGGTTGGAGAAAGCAATTTTGTAATGAATGCATCCGGCGCGCGGGAAATATTATAATCCACAAAATCGCCTGAAAGCACATAATGGATGCCGTTATAGTCCCACCTTATGCTCAAAAGAGTCCCGTTCGATGCATAGGTATATAGAAACATTCCGATCTCGGTGTTCCCATGCTTATCTTCAACCGATTCCGGCAATTGGCGCAAATCGCTCATCTGTGTAACATCATATTGAAGAGCGGGAGTATCCACTAAATCCCGTTTTTCATGATAGACGTACAGCGAGAATTCCAGTTCGTTATATTGCAAAGTATACATGTACTGACTGTAATCTCCCGATTGTACGATATCGGTTAGGAAAATCACATCTTTGAAGTTCCCGATATAAGCAATTTCATCGTAAGTGATCACTTCGTCGGATAGACCGATCTCGTTGATATATTCGACCAATGCATCGCTGTTATCGAAACTTGTTGCTTGCGTATTACAGGGGCTTCGATTTTCATTGCTGCATGAAACTACGGATAAGATCAAGAGTAAGAGTATACTCCAAATGTAAATCTTTTTCATAGTGGTTGCTCCTTTCAAAAGAATGGGAGTCATCCCTTTCGGGGGAGAGGGATTCGTGGCAGGGGCGTCTACGGGCGAGGGGCCGGAGCCTGTCCCGGTGGATCAGTATTTCATAATCAATGAATATTTTTTATGCTTTATTAGCCAGTACTATTAGTAGTTCTATAACTGGGAATATACCTGCATTGAGCGCACTTACATATGAGAACTGAAATAGGATGCTGTCGGGATTAATAGTTGGAATGTGGTTACCGCCAAAGATTAAAAAATGAGTAATTCCCCAAGCGCACAATCCCAACATTAAAGAATTGACCAAAATGGTACCGCCCCGATGCCAATTTCCTTGTAGCTTTGCTTGACGGCGCATGACCCAAAAAGCAATAAATAAACAGCATGAAATAACAAAACTTGTTACAATCTGTTCCATTCCTATAAACGACTGTTGCACAGAATGTTCAAAATACCATAGCGAACACAATTGCAATACAATAAACACAACCGCAAATAAACTTGATAATAGTACAGATTTTAGTTGTTTACCCATAATACTCCTCTTAATACATTTTGATTATCCTTTCTGTTAAAAAATAGTGATCGGTATGCGATCGAGGTGATCTTAACAGCGGATAATATAGCCCATTGGTATCCTCCTCCTTCATTGTAACATATTTTCAGTCTATTGTCAACATCAAAGCCGTGTTTTTTTGAAACGATGACAACTTGACTTATTATATATAACAAATCGGAAGACGGTTTTATTACAGGTTTTTCGACAAATTGTTGTAAAAAATTCGTGAACGGGGCAGCTCTCCTTCACCTATATAAACGAACGAGATCACCGTTTTACTCATTCGGTTTTGAAAATTTCTCAAAAAATTTCACTTCCCAAATAATTCACTTGCAAATGTCGAAAAAATGTGCTACAATAATTCGGATAGCGACAAGTCGCATCCAAATCCGTGGAAAGGAGACTTTTCCCGAACATGAACAAACCGAGAACCGTCTCTCCCGAAGAGATTCGGGAGCAGCACGAATATATGCAAAAGGTCCGCTCCTTCTGGGGCGGACGGGAACTGTACGTCTACATCGAGACTTTTGGCTGTCAGCAGAACGAAGCCGACTCCGAGCGGCTCTGCGGTATGGCGGTGGAGATGGGCTATACTCCCACCACCGACCCTGCCGAGGCTGATCTGATCCTCATCAATACCTGCGCCGTCCGTGAGCACGCCGAGCTGAAGGCACTCTCCATCACGGGGCAGTTCAAGCACCTGAAAGAGAAAAAGCCCTCTCTGCAGATTGGCATCTGCGGATGTATGGTTTCTCAGGAGCACCGCAAGGAGGACGTGAAGCGGAAATACCCTTACGTCAACTTCCTGTTCGGCACCTCTATGCTCTGGCGATTCCCGCAGATTTTGTGGGAGGCAATGCACGCCAAAAAGCGTACCTTCCATCTGGACACCGGCGATCCCGGCAGCATTGCCGAGGGACTGCCCGTCCACCGTGCCCCCGGTCATAAGGCTTGGGTGTCGATTATGTACGGCTGCAACAACTTCTGTACCTACTGCGTCGTCCCCTACGTCCGCGGCAGAGAGCGCTCCCGCCGTCCCGAGTGCATCTTGGAGGAGGTTCGCACCCTCGCCGCTGAGGGCTACCGCGAGATCACTCTGCTGGGACAGAACGTCAACTCCTACGGCAAGGATCTGACCACTGCCGACGGCAAGCGTTATGATTTCGCCGATCTGTTGTCTGATATCTGTAAGATCGAGGGCGATTTCCAGATCCGCTTTATGACCAGCCATCCCAAGGATGCGTCTGAGAAGCTCATCGACGTGATGGCAAGGGAAGAGAAGATTGCGAGAGCCTTCCATCTGCCTCTGCAGTCGGGATCGGACAATATCCTGCGGGCGATGAACCGTGTGTACAATCGGGATCGCTACCTGCATCTGGTTCACTATATGCGGGAGAAGATGCCCGAGATTGCCATCACCACCGACATTATCGTAGGCTTCCCCGGGGAGACCGAGGAAGATTTCGAGGGCACGCTGGATATGCTCCGCCGTGTGCAGTACGATAATATTTACTCCTTCCTCTATTCGCCCAGAAAGGGAACGCCTGCGGCAGAGATGCCCCCCGTTCCCCAGGAGATCAAGGCGGCACGCTTCCAGCGGCTCTTGGATACCCAGTACGAGATTGCCCTTGCCAAGGCAGAGGCATTGGTGGGCAGCCTGCAGACGGTATTGGTGGAGGGACGGAGCAAGACCGACGATACCCGTCTCACCGGCCGCACAGAGCAGAACCGTCTGGTGCATTTTGAGGGCGACGATGCTCTCATCGGCAAAGAGGCGGTCATCCGCATCACCCGTGCCGAGCCCCACGCCCTGTTCGGGGAGCTGGAGTGAGGGGGATTCATTGCCCATTTGTGCAGATCGTACCAACGGGCCGCCGAGGGCGTCGGCCCCTACAAGGGTGAGGGTGCGACCTTACCGCACTCGCCTGCCTATTTTCGCCAAGCGAAATTGGTGTTGCCCGAAGGGTACACCGCACAAACACTCTGTAGGAAGGGGACGGTTTGCTATCGTTTCACCTATGCGCACAAGCCAAACAATCATATCCCAAAGAAAGGATTTATAGAAAAAATGGAAATTATGGAACTCGCCGCTCAGATCGGCAAGCAGATTAAGGAATCGGAAGAAGGTCAGACTTTTTTGGCTGCCAAGGCAGCTTATGAAGGCTCTCTGGAGATCAACAACGCTCTGATGGAGTATCAGATTCAGCAGCAGGCGCTGGAGCAGATCACAGAGGAGACCGAAGCGGAGGTAATGGCGCGCATCGACGATCGTCTGACCGAGCTGTATACCTTTATCACCGAGCATCCCGTGTTCAAGGCGTACGAGGAAGCGGAGATGGCAATGAACGCAACTATTCAGAAGGTGCAGATGACCATCGTTGCACAGGTAACCGGCAGAATGCCCTCCGATTGCACTCACGATTGCTCCACCTGCGGCGGCTGCCACTAAGGGGAACGTATTTGGGGGCTTTTTTGTAAAAAAGCCCCCAAGCCCCCAAAAAACTTTCTAAAAAGGCGGCAAATACTTGCCGCCGTCAAGCAAACTAAATCCCCGACGAAATTCGTCGGGGATGTGTTCGTTATGGGGTTACCCTTTTCGCTGTTGCACCAGCTCGATGGCTTCCTTGCCGGTGATCTCGTCGGGGGTCAGCTCGATGACCGCCACTCGGGAGAGGGCACCTTCGATCTCTTTCTCTCTGCCGTTGGCGTTTGGGGAATACTTGTCGGCAAGTGCCTCCAGCGCAGAGCGGAGGTCGGCAGGATCGGTGAGAATGCGGGCTCTGCCGAAGACGATGACGCTTCGATAGTAGGTGGTGAATTTTTCTGCCACTACCTCGTCGGTATCTACCACGGTGAAGCAAACCTTATCGCACGCCCGAAGAGCGTCGATCTTGTGTCCCTCCACCGCCGAGTGGAAGTAGATCTTGTCACCTACTACGGCATAGCTCAGGGGGACAGCGTAGGGGTAGCCGTCGTCGCCGTTTATGGCCAGCACGCCGTGGCTGTTGCGGGCGAGGATGGCAAATCTGGTTGCTTTCCTTGCGTCTGACCGGTCCTCTTCCATTCACGACGTTACCATCAACGTGGCAGGTGGCAAGATCTACTTCCACTCAGCGGTGGTGGGACACAAAATCGACGCGCTTCGGGCGTGCGATAAAGTTTGCTTTACCGTAGTGGACGCCGACGAGGTAGTGGCAGAAAAATTCACCACCTACTATCGAAGCGTCATCGTCTTCGGCAGAGCCCGCATTCTCACCGATCCTGCCGACCTCCGCTCTG
>JAFTKV010000217.1 GCA_017453085.1 Clostridia bacterium | reverse complement strand
GCATCCAGCAAAAGCAGATTACAGCCTGCAGCTTCCCTCTCGGCAGAGATCCGCTTCACCTCTCGCGCAACGAATCGGTGGACGATGGCGTTGAGAGTAGCCAGCTTCTCCCGATCGGTGAAGACGATCCCCGCCAGACGGCGGCGGTCGATGGCACCGTTTACATCCTGCAAAGGTCCAAATGCCTTCTCCAGCGCGGCGATGCATTCGGCATCCTTCCGATAGAGGCGGTGCACCAGGGCGTCGGTGTCGATGGAATCGATCCCCCGCTCGGCAAAGCAAGCCGCCACGTAGCCCTTTCCGCTACCGCTGGTTCCTGTCAGACCGATCAGTTTCATGGGATCTCCTCCTTTCGACGCATGGATTTGCAATCACTACGTCTCAGTATAGCACAGTTTCGGAGAAAAAGCAAGGGGGAGGAGATCAGTTCCACAAAATTATCAGCAAAGTCTGCAAAAAGCAGCAGATCTGCCATAGCACGGCAAATAGCAGAAGTACGGCGGACAGCAGGCTGCGAGAGGCAAACACCGACAGTGCTCCCAGTCCAAACAGCACGGCGATGCCGATCAGCAGCAGCGCGGTCAGCTCCATCCCTATGGCAAAGAAGAGCGGCACCCAGATCAGCGTGCACAGCAGATAGAATGCCCAGAAGATCACGCCCCGCCCGATCAGCCGCCTGTGACAGCCGCAATGTCCCAGCACTGCGCCCAGTGCCAGCCCCAGCAGGATGTAATGGAGCATCCACAGAATCAACCATCCCACGTAGCCCGGCGCCACCCCTGGGAGTGTCATCCCACAGTAGCAGCTCCCTGCCCCCGAAAGAAGCAGGGACAGCGTCCCCACAAACCAGGTCGCTGCTACCGCCAGCAGGCAGATCCGCGGATCGATGCATAACAGCTCCCGTTTGAAACCCGAAAAAATACGCAAAAAAATCACCTCATCCCAATGTATGAGGTGATTTTTGCTTTCATGCCGTTAATGTGCCATGCAAGCGCAGTTAAACTGTCTCGTACCGCTGGTTCGCCCGGGATATTTTCCGCTGGGCAGAAGGTTTCTATAGAACGGCTGGTAGATGCTCTTATACGGTCTTGCACCGTTGAGAGGCAGCCAGGTGTACTGTGCGTCGGTCACGTAAATATCTCTGTCGAAGGTGCGCATATGCCGAAGCATACCGTAGTATCGGATGGCAGACTCGGGACAGTTTGCAGTGGCAACGCCCTTGCCTTCGGTACAATAGGCAACCCACACGTGAACGTCACAGGAATCGGTGGGCAGAGTGTCTTTCGTAAAGTAACCGGTTTCGGATCGCTTGCCGCGGGGATCTGCCTGGCAGGCATCCGTGATCAGCTTGCCCGAATCGGGACAGTATTTCGCTTCGATCAACAGATCGTCGCCAAAGGTCTTCTTCTCGGCAGTGCCTGCCTCCACCCGCTCCAGGATCTTCTGATGGATCTCCAGCATGACGCGGTTCCAGATCTTGTTACTGTCGCTGGAATTGCCCAGATCCTGCGCTTCGTCGTAGCCTACCCAAACGCCACCTGTCACATAAGGAGTGAAGCCCACGAACCAACGGTCGTTGTTATTATCGGTGGTACCGGTCTTGCCTGCCGCGCCAACCAGCTGCGCTACTGGCTTGATGGAGGTGGCAGTACCGTTTTTACCGGTGATAACATGCTCCATCAGCCGCACCATCATCTGGGCGGTTCCCTCTTTGATGACCACCTCTGCGTGGTTCTGATTATCAATGACCACCTGTCCGGATGCGTCACGGATCTGCAGAACCGTGCGGGGCTCATGATAGATGCCGCCCGAGGGGAAGATACAGTAAGCGGCAACCATTTCCTTCAGCGTGACGCCGTAGGTCAGACCGCCCAGACCCAGCGCCGCCAGGTTTTTGTCGGTCTGCACGCCTGTTGCAGTCGCCTTACTTTCGATCAGACTGTCCAGATGAAGCTTATTTTTGAGGAAATCGAAGCAGTTGCTGACGCCAACCTCTGCGACCAGCTTGACCGCCACGGTGTTCTTTGACGCCTGCAGCGCATAATCCAGTGTGGTCAGACCACGGTAGACCTTATTGGAGTTCTGCGGCCATCCCTTGGGATTGGAATACTTCACGCTGCCATCGGCCAGCACGGTCTTCGTGCCGAAATAGTAGGGAGTATCGTCCAGCACCGAGCCGTAATTGACCAGCCCCAGATCCATTGCCTGCACGTAGCCTGCGATGGGCTTCATCGACGAGCCGGGCTGACGCTTGGTCTGCGTTGCACGGTTGAGGACGCGGTTGCCCTCCTTTTCGCCAAAGCCGCCGCACAGCGCGAGAATGTTGCCATTGGACTGATCCATGATCAGCATGGCCGCCTGCTTCTGCACGATCTTGTTGGTGTTGGTCATCAGGCTGGGATCGGTAAAGTGCTTTTCCATGATCGCCTGCAGATCCTTGTCGATGGCGGTCACTACCGAATAGCCGCCGGAATAGAGCATCTGCACTGCGATCTCGTAGCTGACCTCGTACTTCTCCATGAGCAAACCCGCCGCTTCCTCGATCACCACGTCGGTATACCAGGAGGTAACGCCGGAATTGTCGATCACGGTATCGTCTTCATCGTCATCCTCTTCATCCTCGGTGACCAGCACCAGATCCTTATTGTACGCACTTTCGTACTCTGCGTAGGTGATCAGACCCTGGCTGTACATTTCCTTCAGGATGACGTTGCGACGCTCCTTGTTATTCTCGGGATTCTGCACGGGATCCCATTTGGTTGGGAACTGGGTGATGCCCGCAATCGCCACGCATTCCAACAGGGTCAGCTCGCTGGCATCCTTGCCGAAATAGGTGTTGGCCGCCGACTGGACGCCGTTACAGCCCTGCGACAGGTAGATGGTATTGAGATACATCTCCAGTATCTCGGTCTTGTCCTTATCCTTTTCCAGATTCAGTGCCTTGAAGATCTCCTGCACCTTTCGCTGGATGGTATAGTCGTCGTCACCGGTCAGATTCTTCACCAGCTGCTGCGTGATCGTGGAGCCTCCCGGATTCTCGCCCGTGGGGATGAAGTATTTCAGCGTTGCCTTGACCGTGGTGATCCAGTCTACGCCGTCGTGCTCCCAGAATCGCTTATCCTCGATGGCAACGAAGGCGTTGATCAGATCGTCGGGCATTTCGTCATAGGCGATCCACAGGCGGTTGGTGCTACCCGACAATCGCTCGTCGGTGTCCTCCACTAGCTCACCGTTTTCGTAATAGTAGATACGGGTGGTGGAATCCTGCTGTGCCGACAGCACGATCAGGTCATCCACGTCCGAGTCTACGTGATTGGCAACATAGATCATAAAGGCACAGCCCACGATACAGCCCGCGATCAATCCGATCAGAAGGATGGTAAAGATCACGTTCAGCACGTACTGCAGCCCGCGCAGGAGCATTCGGAAGATGAAGTGGGTAACTTCCTTGGCTTCCCTTTGCATATTCTTTTCTTTGGACTCTATTCGTTTCATTGATATTGCAAACCTTTCAATCCAAATCTCTCATTCTGCTATATAAAATCATTATACGCCCCGATTTTGAAAACTCCGTGAATAATATGTGTCAACTTCTGAAACATTTTTCCGAATCTGTGCAAAGTATTCCCAAAATCGCGGATATAATGCCATTATAACACACTTTCATCGGATTGTCAACCGTCAGCGAAGCACTACGTTGTCCTTGCCCAGAAGCGCGGACAGCTCTGCCATCAGATAGGGTGTTACGGTGATCGCCAGCGAGCGACTGCGGATATATTTGCCCGTGGAGCGATCGTAAAACGCAACGGGGACGGTTCCCTCTCCGAAGATCTCGCAGAGAAGGATCGCCTTGCGGGTTGCAGGCGCATCCATCCGCTCCACCCGCAGATACAGAGCAGAGGCACCCTTCGTCGGCGCAGTGGGGGTTGTAGGCGTGGTAGGTGCGGCCGAAGCGGGCGCAGGCTTTTCTTCGTGAGTTGGAGATGCTTGTCGGTGTTCGATCGGGCGGTCAGGCCGCTCCACCGCTTCCCTTCTGCGCTCGCCCGATTTTACGGGCAATGGGAGAGGCGTGGGACTCTGCTTCCACTGTACGTCGGTGAGCAGCTGTCCGATCTCGTTGGCCAGCAGCTTGGCTCCCTGCTCGTCCTTGACGCTGAGGGTGCATCTCACCCAGACGGCGTTATCGGTGCGAAGCAATGCCGCTGCCGCTTCAAACTGCTTGGGGAACACGATCAGCTCCATCTCGCCCATGCGGTCTTCCAGCTGCACGAACGCCATGGCTGCGCCGTTCTTGGTGGTCTTGCGGGTGATCTTGGCCAGAATACCGGTCACGATCAGGCTGTCGCCCTCTTTGTATGGAGCGTTTTCCACCGCTTCTCCCTCTTCGTCGAAGGAGCCTGCGATCTCTGACAGCTCTGCGGGAGCGATGGCACTCACGTGGATGGCATAATCGTCCAGCAGACTGCCCGACAGGCAAAGTCCGGTGTACTCCTTCTCCATGCGCAGCCGCTGTCCTGCGGAAAATTCGGGCATAGGATCAAAGCGGTAGGAATCCACCGAGGTAGACTCCTCCTCCAGCGCGCCGAACAGGTCGGTCTGCCCGTCCAGATTGCGACGGCGGTTGTCGGTGAGCATTTGCAAAACCTTTTCCACCCCTGCCAACAGCTCAGCACGGGTATTGCCCATCCCGTCGAAGGCGCCGACGCTGATCAGTGCCTGTGCCTGCTGACGGTTCAGCTCGATGGAGGACATTCGCTCGGCAAAGTCCATAAAGTCCCGGAAGGGACGACGTTCTCGCTCCAGGCGGATGTGGCGGACGAAGCTTTCGCCCACGCCCTTGATGCCGCCCAGACCGTAGCGGATACCGTCGGGTGCCACCGAATACTGCAGATCACTTTCGTTGATGGATGGAGGGAGCAAGCGCACGCCCATACGGCGGCAATCCTCGATATACTCCGCCGTTTTGCCGTGGCTGCCCATCACCGAGGTGAGGAGCGCAGCAGCATACTCACGGGGATAGTGTGCCTTCATATACGCCGTCCGATAGGAAGTCACCGCATATGCGGCGGCGTGGGCCTTGTTGAAGGCGTATTTGGCAAAGGACGCCATATCGTCGAACAGCTCGTCGGCGAGCGTTTGGTCGATGAAGTTCTCCTTCGCGCCCTTCAGAAACTCCGAGCGCATCTGCTCCAGAAGCTCGGGCTTTTTCTTGGACATCGCCTTGCGCACCGAGTCTGCCTTGCCGTAAGAGAAGCCCGCCACCTTGCGGCAGATCTGCATGACCTGCTCCTGATAGACGATGCAGCCATAGGTTTCGCCGAGAATATCGGCCAGCTGAGGAAGCTTATACTGAATTTTGGCAGGATTCTTGCGGTTTTCCAGATAAGTGTCGATAGAGTCCATGGGTCCCGGACGGTAGAGGGCGATGACTGCCATCACATCCTCCAGCGCGGTGGGGCGGAGATTCCCCAGTAGCCGCTTGACGCCCGCCGACTCCAGCTGGAACACGCCGTCAGTGCGCCCTTCGGCAAGAAGCTTGAAGGTCTCGGGATCGCTCGGCGGAATCTTGACCGTCTCAAAATCGGGGTGTGCTTTTTCACCTCCCGCTCGGCGTCCGATAGGATGGTCAGGTAGCGAATGGCAAGGAAGTCGAATTTCAGCAGCCCCAGTGCCGCTACGGTGTCCATGTCAAACTGAGTAATGGGCGTATCACCGCTGGTCGCAAGGGGAAGATAATGGTGGAGCGGCTCCTTGGTGATGACCACGCCTGCGGCGTGCACTGATGCGTGGCGGGGCATTCCCTCCAGCTTCAGCGCGTAGTCGATCAGCTCGTGATCCTCGTTTTTATCGTTGTAGATTTCTTTGAGTTCTTTGCTTTCCTCCAGCACGTCGGCCAGCTTGGTGCCGGGCTTCTGGGGGATCAGTCGTGCGATGCGGTCGATGTCGGAATAGCTCCGTCCCAGGGCGCGACCCACGTCACGGATGGCTGCACGGGCAGCCATCGTACCGAAGGTGATGATCTGAGACACGTGATCCGAGCCGTATTTTTCCGAAACGTAGCGGATGACCTCATCACGGCGGTTGTAGCAGAAATCGGTATCGAAATCGGGCATACTGATTCGCTCGGGATTCAGAAACCGTTCAAACAGCAGCTCGTGGCGAATGGAGTCCACGTCGGTGATGCCGATCAGATAGGCCACTAGACTGGCGGCTCCCGAGCCTCGACCGGGACCCACGGGGATCTTCTTCGACTTTGCCCAGTTGATGAAATCCCAGACGATGAGGTAATAATCGTCGTAGCCCATCTTGGAGATGATCAGCAGCTCGTAGAGGATGCGGGAGGTGTAGGCATCCTTAGGATGCGCCTCGTCAAAGACGATCTGCCCTGCAGCGATCCGCCGCTCAAAGCCCTCGTAGGCGAGCTTTTTCAGATAGGCCTTGGAGGTGAGTCCGTCGGGAACGGTATAGACCGGCAGCTCGGTCTTGTCCATCACGAAATCGAAGTTGCACCGCTCTGCAATGCGGACGGTATTGGTCAATGCCTCAGGAAGCTCCGGAAACAGCATCGCCATCTCGTCGGCGGACTTCATATAATATTCGTCGGTCTCAAAGCCGATGGGTCTGCCGTCGGTAATGACGTTACCCGTCTGCACGCAGAGGAGCACCGCCTGCGCATCGGCGTCGGCTTTGGTCAGATAGTGAGCGTCGTTGGTGGCAATCAGCGGAATGTCGGTCTTGCGGGACAGGGCGATCAGGGCGGGATTCACCTTCTTCTGCTCCTCCATCCCGTGATCCTGGATCTCCAAAAAGAAGTTGTCATTGCCGAAGATGCTTTGCAGCTCCAGAGCAAATCGCTCTGCTTCCGCCCCATCGTCGTGAAGGAGTGCCTCCTGAACGTGTCCCGCCAGACAGCCGGACAGACAGATGAGTCCCTCGTGATGCTCCCGCAGAAGGGACAGATCCACGCGGGGCTTTGCGTAAAAGCCCTCGATAAAGGATTTAGAGACCATATAGATCAGGTTGCGGTAGCCGATCTCGTTTTCGCAGAGGAGGACGAGGTGGGTATTGAAGTAAGCCGAGGTGCGCATCCGCTCGGTGCGGTCGCCGGGAGCGAGATAGACCTCACAGCCGATGATGGGCTTGATCCCTTCGGCTTTGCAGGCCTTATAAAACGCCACCGCGCCGTACATCACACCGTGATCGGTCAGCGCAACGGCAGTCTGCCCCAGCTCCTTGGCGCGACGGGGGATCTCCTTGATCCGACACGCACCGTCCAGGAGACTGTATTCACTATGCAAATGCAAATGTACAAACTCAGCCATAATTACTCCCCCATTGAATCCACACGCTTTCTTGAGAAGAAAACGGGGCAAAGAACTTTTATGAAGGGCGGCAAGTTCTTGCCGCCCACTATTCGTCTATATCGAACCCTTACATTCTGTCGTCTGTACGCAATGATCGCAAACCGACGGTCATTCTGCTTCTTCCGCCGCTGCCACCAGCTTCTGCAGGCGGTGAGACACGCCCGATTTGGTGATGGGTGGCTCATGAAGGCCTGCCAGCTCGATCAGCGACACCTCGGGGTGCTCCAGCCGCAGTGCGGCGGTCACCTGCAAGGGCTTCGGCAGGGTCGCCAGCTTTCCGCACTCGGCCAGCTGACGGATGGAGCGGATCTGCAATGCCGCCGCTCCGGTGGATTTATAGATGTTCGCCGCATCGCAGTTGGCACGGCGATTCTCGTTATTGCGGATGTCCCGCATGATCTTCGTGTTCATGATCTGCAGGGCGATCTGAGGTGCGCCGATGAAGGTGAACAGGTCCTCGATGACCTCGCTCTCCTTCAGATAGATGGCGCGGACGCCTCTGCGGGTGGTGATACGGGCGGTAAAGCCCAGCTCGCACAGGAGTGCGGTAAACTGCTCCGATTTCTTGGGGTCGGACAGCGAAAATTCCACGTGATAGGCGTTTTCGGGAGAGACGATGGTGCCAACGGTCAAAAACACGCCTCTGATAAACGCTGACAGGCAGTTTTCACAGGTGCGAATACGGGATAGCTCCTCTTCTGCTGCGGCAAACTCGTCCAGCAGGGCTTCAGGGAAGCACTCCTCGCCCCCCAACAGATGCCAGACCTCCTGGGGCTCACCCCTTCTGCTTTTACGGGCGACCTGCTCCCAGATCAGCTCCGCACGGCAGACCGAGCGCGCCATCGAGGTGAACAGCGACATGGATTTCTCCAGATCCGCATTCAGGCGGATCTCCCGCTGCTGAAAATCGGATGCGGGATAGAGCATCCCGAACAGCAGAGCCTTTCGGCAGCAGCGGGATTTGATCTGCACCGCCGACAGAGCGGTTCTGACCTCAGCGGTATAGGATCGGCTCATCGCTTTCCTCCCACGTCTCTGTGTACGACACTTACCGTACATTCGCTGTCTGCGATGGCCAGCGTGCGCAGATGCGCCGCCAGCGCCTCGGTAATGGCAACCGAGCGATGCTGTCCGCCGGTGCAGCCGATGCCGATGGTCAGCTGCGTCTTCCCTTCCGCACGGTACAGGGGAAGGAGATAGGCGACCATATCAAACAGCTTTTCGGTAAAGAGCGCGGTTTCGGGTGCGGACAGAACAAAGTCCCGCACGGGAGCGTCCAGCCCGGTCAGAGGCTTCAGCTCGGGAATGTAAAAGGGATTGTGGAAGCAACGCACGTCAAACAGCAGATCCAGCTCTGCTGGAGCGCCGTGCTTGAAGCCGAAGGACATACAGGTGACCAGCATACCGTTTTTGTGGGAGATCTCCAGCAGAGCCTCCAGGTTGGCCCGCAGCTCAACGGGACGAAGCCCTGTGCTGTCCAGGATCAGATCGGCGGAATCCCGCAGATCTGAGAGTAGCCGTCGCTCGCAGGCAATGGCCTCGGACAGAGGCAGATTCTTGGTCAGCGCCAAGGGATGCAGACGTCGGCTTTCCTGATAGCGCGCCACCAGCGCCGCATCGGTAGCATCCAGATAGATCAGCGTGCAGCGACAGTTTTCCTCTGCCTTCAGACGGTTGACCAGAGCGATCAGATCCGAAAAATCCTCCTGCCCACGGATATCCAGCGTAAAGCTGATCTTTTCGTGGGGACGGTCGGTTCGGTACAGATCGATGCAGGTCTCCACCAGCGCGATGGGCAGATTATCCACGCACAGATAGCCAAGATCCTCCAGGATATGCCCTGCAGTTCCCTTGCCCGCACCGGACATACCGGTGATGATAACAAATTCCATATAACTTCCTTTGATTTTGCCGTTACCGTTCGTGAATGATCCGAACCTCACATTCGATGGCTACGCCCGCATGCTTCCATACCTGCTCCTTGATCTGCTCGATCAGGGTCAGAACATCCTTGGCGGTTGCGCCGCCGCGATTGATGACAAATCCTGCGTGCTTTTCCGATACCTGTGCGCCGCCAACCGTCGCACCCTTCAGCCCCGCCTCGTGGATGAGCTTGGCGGTGAAGTAGCCGGGGGCACGCTTGAAGGTCGAGCCTGCGCTGGGATATTCCAGCGGCTGCTTGTCACGACGGCGGGACATCAGATCGTCCATTTTGGCCTTGATCTCGGCAGGATCGCCGGGCTTTAGCTTGAATTTGCCGCCCAGGATCACTGCGCCCCTCATGGATTGGAAGGCAGAGGTGCGATAGCCGAATTCCTGCGCATCCCCGTTAATCTCCCGAATGCTGCCCAGAAGCGCAACCGTGGGATCGTACACGGTGGTTTCGGTGCAGACCTGCGAGATCTCACCGTCGTAGGCGCCTGCATTCATATAAATGGCACCGCCTACCGAGCCCGGAATGCCGTAAGCAAACTCCAGACCGGTCAGCCCCTCCTGGAGCGCACGGACGGCGAGCCCCGTAAAGGAGGCGCCCGCATCAGCCCACAGAATACCGTTTCGGAAAACCGAGCGATTCATTTTGGTGGTGAAAATGGTAACGCCTCTGTAGCCCTCGTCGGCGAACAGGACGTTTGATCCATTTCCGAAAACGTCACGACGGATCTCGTGACGGCGCACACATCCGAGAACGTCCAAGAGAGCCGCGCGGGTATAGGGGAAAACGGCGACATCTGCCGCACCGCCGATCTTGAACGAGGAATACGGAGCAAGAGGTGCGTTGCAGATATATTCCAGCTCGCCCCGCTCCCGCAAGCTGTTCAGCAGGGGAAGCAGAGCACTGTAATCGTTTGTCATAGGATCCTCCTTGATGGGGGAAGTTTTATGCAAGGGTGAATCGGTGGAATACCTTCTTACCCTTACGGACAATCACGTCCTTTTCGGTAAAGAGAGAGGCATCTACGGTAAACTCGGGCGCGGGCACCTTTTCGTCGCAGAGGCTTACGCCGCCCTGTGCCACCAGTCTGCGGGCTTCGCTCTTGGAGGCAGCCAGACCGCCTGCCACCATCAGATCGAGAATTCCGATCTTGCCGTCCTTGAAGAGGTCGGCAGACAGTGCGGTGGTGGGCATATCCTCGCTGATACCGCCCTGTGCAAATACCTTGCGAGCGGTTTCCAGTGCCTTGTTGGCTTCTTCCTCGCCGTGCACCAGCTTGGTCAGCTCGTAGGCAAGGATCTCCTTCGCCTTGTTCAGCTGTTCGCCCTGCCAAGCGTCCATTTCGTCGATCTGCTCCAGAGGCAGGAAGGTGAGCATACGGATGCACTTGAGCACGTCGGAGTCGCCTACGTTACGCCAGTACTGGAAGAAATCGTAGGGGGCAGTCTTGTTGGGATCCAGCCATACTGCGCCGGATGCGGTCTTGCCCATCTTCTTACCCTCGGAGTTGAGGAGCAGAGTGATGGTCATCGCATGAGCATCCTTGCCCAGCTTGCGACGGATCAACTCGGTGCCGCCCAGCATATTGGACCACTGGTCGTTACCGCCGAACTGCATATTGCAGCCATATTTCTGGAACAGATGGTAAAAGTCGTAAGACTGCATAATCATATAGTTGAATTCAAGGAAGGACAGACCCTTTTCCATTCTCTGCTTATAGCACTCCGCACGGAGCATATTGTTCACAGAGAAGCAAGCACCTACCTCGCGGAGGACTTCCACGTAGTTGAGATCCATCAGCCAATCGGCGTTGTTGACCATCATTGCCTTGCCTTCGCCAAACTCGATGAATCGCTCCATCTGCTTCTTGAAGCAATCGCAGTTGTGCTGGATGGTCTCACGGGTCATCATGGAACGCATATCGGTTCTGCCGGATGGGTCACAGATCATAGCTGTACCGCCGCCAATCATGGCGATGGGAAGGTTGCCTGCCTGCTGGAGTCTCTTCATCAGGCAGAGTGCCATAAAGTGGCCTACGTGGAGGGAGTCTGCGGTGGGGTCAAAGCAGATGTAGAAGGTAGCATTGCCCTCGTTGATCATATCTCTGATTTCTTCTTCATTGGTTACCTGGGCGATCAGACCGCGGGCAACCAGCTCTTCGTACAGTTTCATTGGTTTATCTCCTATAATTGTATGTTATCTATTTGGGATAGTTCCCTTCGATTCCGCAATTTCCAGCATTTCGGTAGCGGAATCAATGATTTTCTGTGATTTGTCCATACCGCCCATAATGCGGGCCAGTTCTTCGATTCTCTCTGCCCTACCAAGGGCATAGACGGTAGTCTCCGCGCGTCCGTCCACTTCCTGCTTACGGATCTTATAGTGGGCGTGGCCGTTGGCTGCCACCTGTGCGCTGTGGGTGATGGAGAAGACCTGCGGTCCGTCGGCAGCCAGCTCACGGAGCTTGATGCCGATCTTCTGAGAGGTTTTTCCGGACACACCGGTGTCGATCTCGTCGAAGATAACGGTGGGCATCTTATCTGCCGCAGTGAGCACGCATTTGATGGCCAGCATCACACGGGAGAGCTCGCCGCCCGATGCGATCTTAGTCAGCGGCTTCAGCGGTTCGCCGGGGTTAGTGGAGATCATAAACTCCACCTCGTCGCCGCCCTTGGGGGTCAGCTCGGGCTTCCCTTCCGCCGAAAGCTTTTTGGTAACTCTGGCAGAAAAGGCGACCTTGTTCATATCCAGATAGGCCAGCTCATCGCAAATGCGGGCGGACAGATCGTCGGATGCTGTCTTGCGGGACTCGGTGAGGCGATCGGCTAGTGCCATGGCCTCGCTACGATACTTCTTATATTGCTCATCATACTCCCGCTCCTTTTCATCGGAGAGGAGGATCTGATCCAGCTCGTCTTTGGCTGTTTGATAGAACGCAAGAATTTCAGCTTCATCGGCACCGTACTTGCGCTTGAGGCGACGGAGCACGTCCATTCGCTCGGCGATCTCCTCCAGCCTTGCTTCCCCGTTTCCGCCGGTCGGCAGGAGGGCAAGGGCTGACTCGGCGATCCGCTCCAGCTCGTACTGCATCTCGCTGATGCGGTCGATGAAGGCGGGAGCGTCGGGCATCAGATCGCTGATATTTTCCAGCGAGGTGCGGGCGATCTCCAAGAGCTTGTCCGCAGACATACCCTTTTCGTTTTTATACAGTGCACGATAAACGGTGAGCACCTGCTTTTGCAGCTGCTTGGTGTTTTGCAGGATCTTCTTTTCGGCTACAAGTGCTTCTTCCTCGCCGATCTGCGGTTCTGCTGATTCGATATCCTCGATCTGATAGCGGAGCATATCCAATCGCTGGGCTTTCAGCCGCTCGTCCATTCTGCACTGATCTCTCAGCTTTCTGGACTCGCACATTTTGCGGTAGACCTCGCCGTATTCGGCAAGGAGCGCACCGTTTTTGGCGTAGCTGTCCAAAAAGTCGATGTGTCCTGCGGCGGTCATCAGACCGTGGCTGTCGTGCTGTCCGTGGATGGACACCAGCCGCTCGCCTGCCTGCCGTTGCACCGACAGCGGCACTACTCTGCCGTTGATACGGGATTGAGTTTTGCCATCTACCGTAATGGTACGCTGGATGGAGATCAGCCCATCCTCTTCGGGGGCGATCCCGATCTCGGCAAGCTCTGCGGCAATCTCGTCGGATACTGCAAAGCAAGCACTGACCGTAGCGGTGCTCTCGCCGGTTCGGATCAGCTCCCGCTGGGTCTTTGCGCCCAGCAGCAGACCGATGGAGTCGATGATCATAGACTTACCCGCACCGGTCTCGCCGGTGAGGACGGTAAAGCCACGGTCAAAGTCTACGTCCAGCCGTCTGATTACCGCAATATTTTCAATATGCATGGAAATCAGCATATTAGTTTACTCCTTCGGATTATTTGGAGAGATTGAGTTCAGCCGTGATCTTGCCTTGCAGCACAAGCGCATCCTCGGTGGAGGCGGTCACTGCAAAGATGGTATCGTCACCGGCAATGGTACCGATGACCTCGGTGCCGAAGAGATTGTCCAGGGCGGCAGCGGCTGCCTGTGCCATACCGGAAAAGGTCTTGATGACCAGCATATTCTGCGCGGTCTGCACCGAAAGGATCGTCTCCTTCATGATGAAGACGAATTTCGCCGCCTGCTTGGGGTCGTCGGAATCGAGAACGGCGTATTTGTAGCGATTGCCCTTGGCGGCAACCTTGGTCAGGCGCAGCTCCTTGATGTCACGGGAGACGGTAGCCTGGGTGACGTCAAAGCCGCACTCCCGAAGCTTTTCCTGGAGGGCCTCCTGGGTCTCTACTACCTGGCTCTCGATGATTTCGATGATTTTTTCTTGTCTTTGGTTCTTCATAGCTTCTCCTATTCCTGTCAGGGGAGGTGATCGACCTCGGGGAGGAGCCCCGTGATCGACTGTTTGCGAAAATAGGCTAAATATTCTATATTTCCGTCGCCTCCCGTGATGGGCGAGGCGATGACGGCAATGGGGGTAAGTCCTGCCGCTACGGCAGATGCCATTACACGGCGAGCGGCTTCACGGCGGGCTTTGGGGTTCTTTACGATGCCGCCTTTGCCCAGATTCTCCCGTCCCACCTCAAACTGAGGTTTGATCAGGCTGACGAAAAGTCCGCCGTCCTTGAGGATCGAGGCGATGGGAGCGTGCAATAGGGTTTGGGAGATGAACGACACGTCGGTGACCGCAAGATCTACTGCCTCACCCAAATGTGCGAGAGTCAGATTTCTTGCATTGAAGGACTCCATCGACACCACGCGGGAGTCGGAGCGGAGCTTTGCGTGAAGCTGATCTCTGCCGCTGTCGATGGCGTATACCTTCACCGCTCCTTCTTGCAAAAGACAGTCGGTAAAGCCGCCTGTGGATGCGCCAATGTCGGCGCAGATCATTCCCTTCAGCGAGAGCTCGAAAGCATCCAGCGCACCCTTTAATTTGAGTCCGCCTCGGCTGACGTAGGGGATCAGTTCCCCATCCGCTTCCACGGTTGCACCATCGGGGACGTCGAAGGAGGGTTTCTTTTGAACGGCACCGTTCACCCGAATCAGTCCCGCCTCGATCATTCGGGCGGCAAGGGTGCGGCTGTCTGCAATGCCGTTTTCGGCAAGATACTTGTCCAGTCGCATATCAGCTCTTCCGCTCGGTAAGGTAATCGGCAAGAGCGGTGAGAGTGCCGTCCTTGTCATAGGGCTCTACCGCTTCCTTGGCCTTATCGGTAATGGCTCTCGCCAGATCCTCTGCCGTATCAATGGGCATAAAGGTGAGGTAGGTGGTCTTTTTGTTCTTCTGATCGCTGCCGATGTCCTTGCCCAGCACCTCCTTGGTGGAGGTAACGTCCAGCAGATCGTCGATCAGTTGGAAGGCACGTCCGATGCCCATGCCGTAGGTGATCATGGCATCCTCGGCTTCGCTTCCCCGCTGTCCTGCGGCCAGTACGCCCAATCGGCAAGCGGCAATGAGCAGCGCACAGGTCTTCTTTTCGTGGATGGCCACCATAGTCTCGTAGGAGATCTCCTTCCCTTCGGAGGCCAGATCCATCTGCTGACCGCCGATCATCCCGGGAGCGCCTGCGGCCTCAGCAAGGATAGCTACCGCATAGCACTTGCGCAGGGGCAGAATGCCGGGGGCGTTGGCGACCAGCTCAAAGGCACGGGTGAGCAGACCGTCGCCTGCAAGCAGTGCAGTGGCTTCGCCGTAGACCTTGTGGCAGGTGGGCTTACCCCGACGCAGATCGTCGTTGTCCATACAGGGCAGATCATCGTGGATCAGCGAATAGGTATGGATCATTTCCAGTGCGGCGGCATAGATGAGGGCTTCCTCCTGCCGTCCGCCCAAAGTGCGGCAGACTTCCATAACCAAAAAGGGTCTGATGCGTTTGCCGCCTGCCATGGCACTGTATTCCATCGCCTCCCAAAGCGGCTTTTCCTCGGGAGCGGGATCAGTGGGGATGAGAAGCTCCTTGATGAGCCCTTCCACCATCGCCGCTGATTTTTGCATTCGCTCGACAAGCACGCTCATCCGCGGCTACCGCCTTCCGCAAAATCCTGCTCTACCAGCGTGCCGTTGCCGCCATCTACCAAAATCTTGATGCGCTTTTCGGCGTTTTCCAGACGGGAGGAGCAAAGCTTCACCAGCTTCACGCCCTCTTCGTACAGGGTGAGCGATTCATCCAGCGGCACGTTGCCGCCCTCCAGCGCACGAACGATCTGTTCCAGGCGCGCCATTGCTTCTTCAAAATTCAGTTCGGGCGCTTCACTACGATAGATTGCCATGATTTTTGGTTTCCTTTCCGATGACTTCGGTATAAATGGTGCCGTCTGACACCGAGAGAGCGATCTTGTCGCCCACGGCCACATCCTCCACCGAGTGGATCAGCTTGCCCTTCTCGGTAAAGGCTGCGCTATAGCCTCGCAGCAGCACTGCCATTGGGCTGAGTGCCTCCAACTTCGCCGCATTGGCGGCAAAGCTGCGTTTCTTTTCTTCCGTTAATTTTTCCATCGCACGGACGATGCGCTGGGTGCTTGTAATCAGCTCCATCCGAGGACCGTCGAGAATCAGCATAGGCTGATTGAACACGGGACGGTCGGCAAGAGCCATCAAATTCTGTCGGCGCAGCTTGACACCCCGATCTAAGAGCACCTGCATATGTCCCACTACGTTGTTGATCTTGCGGATCAGCTCCCGTGTTTCGGGAACTGCCAGCTCTGCAGCCGCCGAGGGCGTGGGGGCGCGCAGATCGGCAACGAAATCGCAGATGGTGAAGTCGATTTCGTGTCCTACCGCCGAGATGACGGGGATTTCCGATGCGTACACTTCCCTTGCCAGCTCTTCGCTGTTGAATGCCCACAGATCCTCGATAGATCCGCCGCCTCGGCCGATGATGATCACGTCGGCAGAGCGGGTTTCGTTGAAATAACGCAGACCCGAGATCAGCTGGGGGGCGGCTTCGGCTCCCTGCACAAGGGTGGGATATAGAACCATCTTGGCATAGGGGAATCGGCGGGAGAGGACGTTGACGATATCCCGCACCGCCGCACCGGTAGGCGATGTAATCACGCCAACGCGCGCAGGATAGCGAGGAATTTTCTTCTTTTTGGCGAGGTCAAACAGACCTTCCGCTTGTAATTTCTTTTTGAGTTGCTCGTAGGCGATGGTCAGCTCGCCCACGCCGTCGGGCTGGAGCGAATCCACGTACACCTGATAGGAGCCGTCTCGCACGAAGGCGGAAACTCTGCCCGAGGCAATGATCTTCAGCCCGTTTTCGGGAGCAAAGCGAAGCTTGGATGCCGCAGAGCGGAACATCACCGCACGGATCAGCGAGGATTCGTCTTTGATGGTAAAATAGAGGTGTCCCGTTTTGTGGGCGGTGAAATTGGAGATCTCTCCCTTCACCGACAGACCGGCAAGGACTTTATCGGAATCTATGATTCCCTTCACGTACTCGTTGAGCTGAGTAACCGTGAGAATTGGACGTTCAGCTGGCATTGGCTCCCTCCTTTCGCAGGTGTTTATCTATACAACAACGCCCCAGCCAAGGAGATTAGGGGTGAGAGTCTGAGAGAGGGGGAAAGAAACTTCGGCGTCTGAGATGGTTCTTTCCCCCTCT
>JAFTKV010000216.1 GCA_017453085.1 Clostridia bacterium | reverse complement strand
TCTTTTCTTCGGGGAAATGAATGATAAATCTGCTACGCTCATCCTCGGGGGCAAAGGTCATCTTCTGTACCAGCTTTTTCATGGCATTTGCCATTCTTCTGCAGGTGGGACAGGTTGCCAGATGTCCTTCCATTTCTGCCAGTTTCTCGTGGGACAGGAGTCCCTTGGCGTATAAAAAGAGTCTGTCTTTGCAAAATTCGTGTTCAATGTTCTTGTTTTCCATAGAATTGTTCCTCCTGGTTAGGTTGGGAGAGATCTGCACTCCCAGTATGTTTCTGATTTTCGTGGTTGCCGCGTTGCCGCCGCTTTTCACCGAGCCCACGGGCATTTGCAGGCGATCTGCCGTCTCCTCTAAGGATCGTCCCTCAATAAAGCGGCAGGTAAAGATAGCTTTTTGCTTTTTGGGGAGCAACTGCATCGCCCGCATGATGGAGAAGATAGCTTCCTTTTGGATCACCCGCTCCTCGGGCGTGGGAGACGGATCGGGGAGATAAGTGTAGAGATCATCCTGCTCGTCGGTGACGAGATCCAGCGACAGAGCCGGGGCGGACGAGCCGCTTCTTCGATAGTGATCCTTCAGCGTATTCTGCAGGATCCGCATGAGCCATGCCTGCACCTTGCCGTCCTCCTGATACTGTTCACGTTTCCATGCGCGAGCAGCTTTCAGCAGAGCTTCCTGCACGATGTCCTCTGCAAGGTCGGCGCCGACCTTGCCCGCTGCGTGGCGGAGCATCCATTCGCGGTTCTCTTTGGCAATTATTTCGAAGGATTCTTTGATTGCGCTCAATATCTCACCTCCATTATCAGATTCCGAGGTCCGGACTTTCGGTATCTGACTACCATAACGCAGATTTTTCCGAAAGGTTCAATGTTCTATGTAATTTTTTGAAAAAATTAAAAAAGCGCAGAGATCCCCTGCGCTAAATCTGTTTCGCCGTCAGCGCGATGATCTTTTTGAGATCGTCGGGCTGCACGTCCACGTCGTACGCCGCCTTGTTTCTACGGAGCTCTCCGCATTTGCGGCACTTGTGGATGATGATATATCCCCGCTTGGGATCGGGGAGCGCCGATACAGGCTCCAGCTCGCCGCCGCAATCGCTGGCGCGGTCGCCGGGATTGACGTCCAGATGGAGCGACCACAGACAGAACGGGCAATGATTGCGGGAGGTCTTCTTCAGCGGCAGCACCGTCTTCCCGCAATGGGCGCAAACAAAGCCGCTATCGTTTTTTGTAAATCGTTTCGTTTCCATTTTTAATCCAAATTTAGGGGAACTTCTTGAAAGAAGTTCCCCTAAAACCCTTCAAGAACTTCTATATAAATATTACACTAGGCAAATAGGCACAGTCCTCTCAGCAGGCCTGAAAAGCACAGCCCCGAAAAGGCACCGCCAAGGAGATAGAGGGTGGAGTCTGAGGAGGGAGAAAGGAGCTTCGGCGTCTGAGATGGTTCTTTCTCCCTCCTCAGATCAATTACAATTTTGCAGGAATTGCTTCCTTAAACTCCTGTCAGTTTTATCAGCACTAACACTTAGCCACCAAAATCCGATTTTCGCAAAATCTCCCACATCCACTACGCTTTTCCACGCATGACGCACCCCGCGCGGCGCACAATAAGGCGTGAAAAGGCAAGAAAGGATGTTGAAACTATGCACAAAACAAATCGGCTTTTTCACGGCAGACGGTGGATCGCACTCTTTGCCGTAATGACTTTACTGGCTATCTCCTTCTGTCTGCCTCTGCAGGCGGCGACCCTCCGCGGACGGGACGACCGAGGGATCATGGGCGATATGCGCGACGGCATCCGCCGGTTCGGCAGAGACGTTTCCGACGCGCTGGATCCCGATAGCAGCGCTCCCAACGACGGAACGGTAGGCGACGGCTTGAATCCCGACGGCTCCATCGACGACGGCATGGCGGATGACGGCAGTCAGAATACTCCCGACGACGGCGGAATCCTCCCCGGAGTAACCTCCGAGGGCAACGGAGCTTCCACCACCCCCAATACGCCTGCCGAGACGGGCGATGATCCCACTCCCGGCACAGACGATGCCAACCGTACCGAGCAGGTAGCTCCCGGCACCACTGCTCCTACCACCACCAATGCCGCCGAGACCGGCGACAACGCGCAGACAGACGGCAATACCGGCTTCCGCTGGACCGGTCTGGTCGTCGCTCTGGTGATCGCAGCAGCAGTAGTGATCGTGATCATCCTGCTGGTCTCCAAAAAGAAGGACTAGCCAATCTATCCAATCTGACGGTGCGGCCGTGTTAGCGGCTGCACCGTTTTTTATAAATATCCGTGACTAAGCAGGAGGCTCTTCCCTTTGATCTCGATCACGCCGTAGGAGGGCTTTGCGCCGTAGCTTCTGCCCACCGCGCCGGGGTTGAAGAGATAATAGGGATGCGTGCTGTCCGACTCGTACTCCGAGTGAGCGATGTGGGTGTGACCGAACAGGATCACGTCCGCATCTGCCTCCCTGCCTCGGGAGCGAAGCCCTGCTGTGGAGGATTTGGCACCGCAGATGTGTCCGTGCGTCAGATAAAAGGTAAATCCACCAAAGTTCAGCGTCAGCTCGACGGGCAGATCGCAGGCAAAATCGCAATTGCCCCGCACCGCCGCCCAGGGGAGTCCCCGACCTTGGCAAAGGCTGACGAACTCGGGCGCACCGTCCCCCAAATGCAAATAGCAATCGGCGTTCGGGTGGAGGGTCATCGCCTCCATCATTCCGTAGTTCACGCCGTGACTGTCCGAAAAAACGATCAGTTTCATAAAATCCTTTCCGATTTTAGCGCCTCACACAAAGGCGTTTTTTGCATATATTGGCAGTATCCAGGTGAAACGAGGTATTTGAATATGCAAATGGATCCTTCTAAACTGCGTGCGCTGGCCGAGATCGACAACGACCGCTTTGCGGCAATGCTCTTCACCGCCGCCCGCGCCGTAGGGCTTTCCCCCGAGCAGGCAAGGTCTGCCGCCGCCAACGCTCCCGCCTTCAAGAATATGCTGAAAAATGCATCCGACGAGGATCTTCGTCTTCTGCAGGAGAAGCTGAAAAAATCTCCCGCCTCTTTGCTGCATGACCTGGGAGGCGGATCATGACCGACGGCGCATGGGGCACCGCCGATCTGCTCTCCGGTCTTGCCTCCAATCCGGAGCTGCTGAAAAACGCCATGCAAATGGCCTCGGCATTGGCCTCCTCGGGCGCACTGAACGGTCTGTTCGGAGGCGCGGCGCAAGAAGCACCGGCTCAGCCCTCGTCTGCAGCTCCTGCCGCATCGCCGCAGGGAAGCTTTGCCGATCTGTTGGCAGGGCTGATGAACAGCTCTGCCCCATCGGGCGAGCCAAAGGCTGAATCCGTGGCGGCTTCGGCCCCACAGGAGAAGGAGCCAAAGAGGCGTCCCGCCCCTTGCCACGAGGATCGGGTACAGCTGCTCCGATCCATCTGTCCCTTTCTGCCGGAGGAGAAACGGGAAAAGGTGCAGTTTCTCATCAAGCTGCTGGGACTGTTCAACGCCGCCGAGCATATGGGGCTCGGCAGGCTGTTTTGAGAAGGGAGGATGTCGCCGTGTACAGCAGAAAATACATCCGCGCCGCTCTGCCCGAGGCCGCACGTCGGGAATACTATTCCTCCGCCCCGTTATCGGGAAAGGGCGGCAGAGAGCCGTCCCCGCCGCCCGATTATACCGGCACCGTCTTCGCCGATCCCGACGCTCTGCGGCAGCGAAATCGGCAGGATTTTCCCGAGGCGGTCATCCCTCCACGGGAGGAGGAGCCCGCTGACGAGCAAGAGTCTCAGTCGGCTCTGCCACTTTTTTCGGAGGAAGCACCAATGCCGCTTTCAACGGAGGAGCCTCCGCTAAGTGAGCCTGCCCCCATCCCGGCTTCGGAAGCTCCGCCGGAGGAAGAGAGCCTTGCCGATCTGCCATCGGAGCAGGTAAGCCCACCGCCATCCGGCGAGCCGCTATTGTCCCTTGACCTTTTGCGGTCGCTGACGCTGGAGGATCTGATGCTCTATTGGATGCTCCTGATGCTGCTCACCTGCAGTCAGGAGGATCAGGTCTATTTACTCCTGGGGCTTCTGCTTCTCAACCGCTGAAGCGGGTTTGGCCCGTCTGCCGCCAAACAGCAGACCGACCATCTGCAAAAGCGGCTTGCAGTTGAGTGCTGCCAGTGCTGCCAGCAGCACGCCCTCCACCAAAATCCAGTAGGGGAAGGACCACAGGATCACAACCACCTGAGCGATCAGCAGCAGCGAGTTCAGGCCGATCCTGCCCATGTGCATTCGGAAGGGCTTGATCTTTTTGGCGGTCCATACCCGCAGGAGGAAGACCACCAGATAGCTGGCGAAGGTCGCAAGAGCCGCACCCATTGCGCCCAGCTTGGTGGGGATCAGCAGCAGGTTTAGTGCCACGTTGACTACGGCTCCCACCATGGAGGTCAGGAAGGAATAGGAGGATTTCTTCTCGGCAATATACAAACTGCCTAAGAAAGAGACCAAGTTAAAGAATACCATCGCCAAAGACAGCACGGGAATATTTACCCACGCATCCTTGTAGGACGGATCAAACATAATGGCGGTGATGATCTTGGTAAAGGCGATGATACAGCCGCCGATCAGGCAGATGCCCGCAGTAAAGGCGGAGAAGACCCGCTCGTAGAAGAGGGCGCCGTCCTCCGAATCCCGCTCGTCCACCGCACTGTTCCGCCAAGCGTTGATGAAGATACCCGAGATGGTCATCATCAGCGTGGGAATCTTATAGGATGCCGAATAGAGACCGTTTTCCGCATCACCCAGGAACCAGGTGACCATATAACGGTCGGAAACGTTGGTGATCCACCAGAAGATGTTGGCGGGGATCATGGGGATGCTGTACTTCAGCATCTCCTTGAGGGTGGATTTTTGCACCGCACGAAGGTCAAAATGCTTCCACAGCCGTCCCGCGATCACCATGAACACGGTGGCAAAGAGATCGGCTACCGCAACCGACAGAACGTAGCCCACGTAGGACATCTTCAGCGGAAGCAGGAAGATCACGTTGCAGGTGATGACCAGCGCGGTGTTCAATAGGCCCTGTACGGCGTAGAGCTTGAACTTGCCCTCCGCCCGCAAGAACTGGGAGCAGATCGTGTGGAGAATCGAGGCGAATACGTACACCAGCACCAGCCATTCTCTGCCCTGCATATAGGGGATCGCACAGAGGACGGGGATCACCGCCGCCAGCAGGATCGCGCCCATCAGCGCAGCAACGAAGCCTCCGCTGAAAACGTCCTTCTTGTTAAAGCTCCGATCCATGCCAAAGCGGAAGACCGCCTCTCCGATGCCCAGCGAAAGGAGCGGGATCAGCAGGGTGGCCGTTTCGGTCAGGTTGGAGGCAATGGAATACTCCTCGGTGGACATAACTGCGGTGTACAGACGCACCAACAGATAGACCAGCACCTTGGAGCCCAGCTGACCCAGTCCGATGATGGCAGTATTGCCAACCAACTTTTTATAACGCTTATCTTCTGCCATAACAGACCTCCCCATTGTAACTTGCTTTAGTTTAGCACAAATCGTCGGAATTTACAAGAGTTTTCGGGAAAATTCCGAAAATCTCCCGCATATATTTGAATGGATCTGTTGTTCTGTTGCTTTCCGCTAATAGTTCTTGAAGGAGGTTTGGAACCTTGCCTACCAAATGTTGCTTTGGGTTTGTGCGAACACAGCAGAATATAATTTGTTTTTTCGACACTCCGTCGGGCAAGTATTTGCCCGACCACTAAAAAAGTTCTTGAAGGAGGTTTGGAGGGAACTTCTTACAAGAAGTTCCCTCCAAGAAGAAAATGCCTGTATTTCTTCTCATCGCCGGGACTCGTCCCGAGGCGATCAAGCGTGCTCCCGTAGCGGCAGAGCTGCGCCGTCGGGGGGCACGGGCGGAGTTCATTGCCACGGGACAGCACGGTGATCTGCTTACCGACACCCTTGCCGCTTTCGGAGAAAGACCGCGCTACACCCCCATTCCCTTTTGCCCCGGCCGAACGCCGGAGAAGCTGCTCGCCGAAATGCTGCGCCGTCTGCCACCGTTGCTTGCCGATCTTGCGCCCGACGGAGTGATCGTACAGGGCGACACCACGACGGCACTCGGCGGTGCGCTGGCGGCGTTTTACGGAGGGCATCCGCTGATCCACGTGGAGGCCGGCCTGCGTACGTATGCAAAGCATCCCTTCCCCGAGGAGGCGCACCGTCGGATGATCGCCCCGCTGGCCGATCTCCACCTTTGCCCCACCGATGCCGACGCCGACGCCCTGTGCACCGAGCGGGTGAACGGACGGATCGCCGTCACCGGCAACAGCGGTCCGGACGGGCTTCGGTTGATCCTCTCCCGTCCCACCCCTGCGCTTCCCACTACGGATGGAAGGATCGTCCTTTGCACGCTCCATCGCAGAGAAAACGCCGCTGCGCTTCCCGCTCTTCTGGCGGCGCTGAAGCGGATCGCCGATACGATCCCCGATTGCACGATCCTCTTCCCCGCCCATCCCTCTCCGGAGTTAGCTGCCACGTGTGATCATCCCCGCATCCGCCTCCTTCCACCGCTACCCTATCCCGTCTGCGCCCATCTTCTGCCCAGGCTGACCCTGCTGCTCACCGACAGCGGCGGTCTGCAGGAGGAGGCAGCATTTTTGGGCGTCCCCACGCTGGTTTTGCGAGAGCAGAGCGAGCGTGGGATCGCACCCTCCCTGCGGATCATCGGGTGCGACCCCGCCCAAGTGATCACCCAGGCCGTGCGGTTGCTTTC
>JAFTKV010000029.1 GCA_017453085.1 Clostridia bacterium | reverse complement strand
TTCCCCTCACCCCTATAGAAGGTGCGAACGCCATCGAGCGGTGGCTGAACGCATAACCCGGAAATCATTTCCACAGAAAGGATCGAACCCAAGTGGGTCGGTACCTTGGTAATAAAAATGAAATTGGAACTCAAAAATCTTTCTTATACCTACAGCGGCGGGACTACCTTCGCAAGACAGGCGGTGGATGACGTGTCCGCCATCATCCGCGAGGGCAGCATCACCGGCATCATCGGCCACACCGGCAGCGGTAAATCCACGCTGGTGCAGATGATGAACGGCCTTCTCTCCCCCTCCTCGGGCGAGGTGCTGCTGGACGGTGTCAATATTTTCTCAGACAAAAAAACGCTCCGCGACGCACGCTTCAAGGTAGGTCTGGTCTTCCAGTACCCCGAATATCAGCTCTTTGAGGAGACGGTTGCCAAGGACATCGGCTATGGCCCGAAAAATCAGAAGCTTGCCCCCGAGGAGATCGCCGCACGCACCCTGGAGGCGGCAGATTTCGTGGGACTTAACCGCGAGCTGCTGGGCAAATCCCCCTTTGATCTCTCCGGCGGACAGAAGCGCCGTGTTGCCATTGCAGGCGTGATGGCCATGCGCCCGCCCATCCTCATCCTGGACGAGCCTGCATCAGGGCTTGACCCGGTTGGACGGGAGGAGATCTTCGGCGGTCTGCTTCGCTATCGGGATCAGACCGGTGCCACCGTCATCATCGTCTCCCATTCTATGGAGGATATGGCCCGCTACGCCGAAGACATTCTGGTGATGAGCGACAGCCGTCTGCTCCTTTCCGGCAGCCGCGACCAGATCTTCCAAAACGCCGAGCTGCTCTGCTCCATCGGTCTGGACGTACCAGAGGTGACCCATCTGATCAACGAGCTGCGCCGTCGGGGCTACGATCTGCCTGATAACGTTTACACCGTCGAAGGAGCCGAGACCGCGCTTCGTTCCCTCAAGAAAAAGCTGAAGCGAGAGGGGGCGGTAGAATGCTGAAGGACATTACCTTAGGGCAGTATTTCCCGGGCAAATCCCCCTTGCACAAGCTGGACCCTCGAATGAAGCTGATCCTTGCGCTGCTGTATATCATCACCGTTTTCTTCGCCAATAATCTGATTACCGTGGGCATTCTCACCGTAGCGGCGTTTTTGCTGGTTCCGCTGGGACAAATTCCCATGAAAACGGTGCTGAAATCCTTGAAACCCCTCCGTTGGATCATCCTTTTCACCACTGTACTGAATCTGTTCTGGGTCAAGGACGGTAAGCAGCTGGTGGACTTCTACTTCATCGAAATCTATTCGGGCGGCATCGTTTACGCCGTTTCCATGGCACTCCGCGTAACTGCGCTGCTGGCAGGAACTACTCTGCTGATCTCCTACACCACCTCTCCCATCGCCCTCACCGACGGACTGGAGCAGATGCTCTCGCCGCTGAAGAAGATCAAGCTACCCGTCCATGAGTTTGCTATGATGATGACCATCGCCCTGCGCTTTATCCCCACGCTGATCGAAGAAACCGATAAAATCATGTCCGCCCAAAAGGCACGAGGTGCCGATTTCGATACCGGCTCGCTCCTCTCCCGTGCAAAGGCGTTGATCCCCATCTTCATTCCGCTGTTCGTGTCCTCGATCCGTCGTGCAGACGATCTGGCCACCGCTATGGAGTGCCGCTGCTATCACGGCGGTACGGGGCGCACCCGAATGACCCGCCTGCACTATTCCCCGAGGGATCTGTTCGCTCTGCTCTTTTTCCTGCTCTTTATGGCAGGCATCATCGCCCTGCGCTGGGCTCCCCTGCCCGCATTTTTGGGGATTTAGGGACGAACTTGGGGAAACTTTTTATAAAAAGTTTCCCCAAACCCCTTCAAAAATTTTCATAAAGGACGGCAAATACTTGCCGTCCGGACTATGACCATCCTAAGCCGCAAGCATTTGCGGCGTTTCCAAAAAATTTTTGCGCCGCTTGTTTCAAAAAGCGGCGGGGTTTGGGGCAACGCCCCAACGAATCAACGGCAAATGCTTGCCGTCCACAACATTAACACCTCCGTGCCGCAAGCATTTGTGGCACACCCAAGAAGTTCTTGAAAATTCAAAAGAAACTTCTTACAAGAAGTTTCTTTTGTGGGGTTTGGGGCAACGCCCCAACTGAACAAATGAAAATACTACTGGAAATTGCTTATATGGGCAGCCGCTATCACGGCTATCAGACCCAAAACAACGAGGCGCTCACGATCCAGCGTGTTCTGCAGAACGCATTGGAGGGATTTTTCGGCGTACCGCTGAAGATCACGGGCTGCTCCCGTACCGACGCGGGAGTGCACGCCAAGCAGTTTTACTGCACCATGGAGGGCGAGATCCGCTCCACCCTCCCGCCGGAGAAGATCCCGTTGGCTATGCGCCCCCACCTGCCCGAGGACATTGCGATCCTATCGGCCAAAGCGGTCAGCGAGGACTTTCATCCTCGCTATATGACCCATCACAAGGAATACGAATACTACATCTACAACTCGCCCATCCTGCATCCCTATCATGCAGGCAGAGCGTGGCACTGTCCGGTGAAGCTGGACGTTGCAGCTATGGAGAAGGCTGCCGCTCATCTGGTGGGACGGCAGGATTTTGCCGCTCTGATGGCACAGGGCTCGGTGGTCAGCTCCACCGTACGGGAGATCTATTACTGCAACGTCCGCAAAGAGGGCGATCTGGTCATCGTTCGCGTGGCGGCAGACGGATTTCTCTACAACATGGTCCGCATCATTGCAGGCACCCTCACCGAGGTAGGCAAGGGAAAGATCGCCTCTGACGACATCCCTTCCATTCTCGCTTCGCTGGATCGGCGCAGATCCGGCCCCACTCTCCCACCGGAGGGGCTCTATCTCAATCGGGTCGTCTATCCCGACGAGCAATTGGGCTAACCGCCCGACGGCTCATATTCTAACGTTTTACGGAGGTTTCTATGGCTGAGCAAAAGCAACCGCAAACACCCAAGACCCGCCACATAAATCAAAATAAGCCCGCAAAGCCCGAGACACCTACCAAGGACGTTCGGGTCAAGCGGCTGTTCAAGGGCAAAACGCCCCAGAAAAAGCGAGAGCAATCTGCGCTGAAGGTGCAAAAACAAGAAAAAGCTCTGCAAAAAAAGGAAGAGGCCTACTCCAGCGAACGCTACGTTTCCGCCGAAGAAGCCCTTGGTCCTACCGTATATAACGAACGGTATCTGAAAAAAGCGGCGATCTATCGCTATATCCGCTACGGCATTCTGATCCTGCTGGTAGTTTTCCTGCTGGGTATGCTGAATCTGTTCCGCGAGGAGATCACTGTAGAGAATTTCCGCTATCTGATGCGAAACGTGGATTTTGAGCTGCGTACCGAAATGGGCGAGGCGGGCAGTATCAGCTACGATAGCAATCCGCTGAATACGTTCGCAGTCTACAAAGACTCGCTGGTACAGCTGTCCGACCGTCAGATCGCCATCTACGACGCCTCCGGCCGCTCCTCTTATACGGGCAATCTGGATTATGCCGCCCCCGGGATGACTTCCTCCGACAAATACCTGCTGGCTTACGACCGCGCAGGCGGTAGCTATAGCTTATATACCGGTTTCAGTCAGGTGCACTCTGCCACTACGGGCTATCCCATCGCCGACGCCGATCTTTCTGACGAAGGGATCTACGTCATCGCTTCCCGTTCAAAGGATTATTTCGGCGTAGTGGAAGTATACAGCAGCTCCTTCCAGCTGATGAACAAGGTTCAAAAGAACAAATACATCGCCTCGGTAGATCTGTCAGAGGATGGCCAAACGTTGCTGATCGCTTCCTACTACGTAGGCGACAGCGGAGTGTGCACGGAGCTGATGGTGCTCTCCATTGACTCCGATACCCCCAAGCTGCTGATGAGCGTGGACGGCACTATGCCATGGGAAGCCGTCTGGCTGGACGAGGAGCACTTCGTGCTTGTCTGTGACAAAGGTGTTAAATTTTACGATCAAAACGGTAAAAATTATAACGAGTACGGCTTTTCTGCCAAAAACGTGATAGAATATACCGTGGACTCCGGTAAAGGTCGCGTTGCGATCTTATCCAGAGAAGGCAGTGACACCACGACTACCCGTCTGCGAGTGCTGGATCTGAAGGGAAAGTCCGTGCTGGAGCAAAGCTTTGCCGGAAACGCAGGACAGCTGACCTTCTTCGGCGACCATCTGTTGCTCACGGTAGACAATACCGTATACCGCCTGTCAGAGGACGGTGATCTGCAGCAGTCTGTCAGCGATCGTCCCATCAGCGCTATCGTTACCAAGGACGATACCCTCTATCTCTGCGCCTCCACCCGCGTGCTTGTACCGGAATGGACCGCAGCCAAAAACTGACCTCTTCGTTCATTCTTCACCCATTCGCAACCCATTCGCAACCCATTCGGAGGATACTCTTCTATGAGCATGATTTTAGACATCCTGATCATCGGCATACTACTGTTTTGCGTGATCATTTATACCAAACGGGGCTTCATCAAGGGCATTCTGGGCCTGTGCGGCTGCTTTTGTTCCATCGTCGCCGCCGCACTGACCCGTCCTGTTCTGCAGCCGCTACTGGAATCTCCCTTGCAAAAATGGCTGGGCGATCAATCGGATGGCGAGGGTCTTTCCCAGCTGCTGGGAACCGGCATGACCGCCTCTGCTATCGCGGGCGTGATCTCGTTCGCTCTGCTGTTTATCTTCTTTATGACCATCGTCAAGCTGGTCACCTACCTGCTGGATCGTTTCTGCAAGCTGCCGGTGCTCAAGCAAGCCAACAAGCTGCTGGGCTTTGCGCTGGGACTGGTGATCGGACTGATCTGGGCGCAGATCCTGTCTCTTCTGCTATTCAGCTTTTCGGAGCTGCTGGTGGTCTCGCTGGGCTGGCTGTCCCAGGAAGCCTTCGAGGGCTCGGTAGTGGCGCGCTGGATGTTCGACCACAACCTGTTCCGCCTGTTAATGGATCTCATTTGATTTTGTGAATCCAATACATACCCACATCCGTAACTTTTGGATGGGGCGCACGGTTATAGGAGCCCTCCGAACTGTGCAATCTACTTACGAATCTACTTCTGTCAACGCAAAAAGGAACCAATTCTATGGAAATGTGTGCAAGATGCAAAAAACGGGTCGCCGTGATCTTTATCTCCAGAATCGACGGCAATAAATCGGTGAACGAGGGAATCTGCATTCCGTGTGCAAAAGAGCTCGGCATCAAACCCGTGAACGATATTATCAAAAATATGGGACTCTCCGATGAAGATCTGGATCGCATGGACGGCGAGATGGAGCATCTGATGGAGATCATGCCCACTGAGAGCGACGATATGGAGGAATCCCCTCAGGGAAAAACTCCTCCCATCGATTTCCGCAAGCTGTTCGGCGGTCTGGGACTCCCCGGCATGCCCGGTATGCCCTCTGCCGAAGGCGAAGTGCCTCCCCGCGGCGGCAAAAAGGGCGGGAAGACTCCTAAAGGAAAGAAATTCCTCTCCCAATACTGTACCGATCTCACCGCAGATGCCAAAGCGGGTAAGCTGGATCGGATCGTCGGCCGCGAGCGAGAGCTGAATCGAATGATGCAGATCCTTTGCCGCCGCCAGAAGAACAATCCCTGCCTCATCGGCGAGCCCGGCGTGGGTAAGACCGCCATCGCAGAGGCACTGGCACAGAAGATCTCCTCCGGCGAGGCCCCCTACAAGCTGCAAAACAAGGAAGTGCACCTGGTAGACCTGACCTCTCTGGTAGCAGGCACCCAGTTCCGCGGTCAGTTTGAATCCCGCATCAAGGGCCTCATTGAAGAGGTCAAGGCGCTGGGCAATATCATTCTGGTCATCGACGAGGTCCACTCCATCGTGGGCGCAGGCGATGCCGAAGGCTCCATGAACGCCGCCAATATCTTAAAGCCCGCCCTCTCCCGTGGCGAGATCCAGCTGATCGGCGCAACCACTCTTGCGGAATACCGCAAATATATCGAAAAGGATGCCGCATTGGAGCGCCGCTTCCAGCCCATCATGGTGGAAGAGCCCTCGATCGCCGACACCGTTGCGATCCTGAGAGGCATCAAGACCTACTACGAAAGCTTCCACGGACTGAAGATTCCCGATCTCACTGTAGAACGGGCGGTCACACTGTCCGAGCGCTATATCACCGACCGCTTCCTCCCCGACAAGGCCATCGACCTGATCGACGAGGCCGCCGCCTACCTGGCACTTCGCTCCCCTGCCATCAAGCGTGCCGAGCTGGCCACCACTGCGCTGGAGTCGATCCGCCGCGAGCGAGAGACCGCAGAAGCAGAGGAAGCCACTACCGACGAGGCGCTGAACGCCAAGTATCAAAAGATCGCCGAGCTGCGCTCCAAGGAGCTGTCTGCGGAAGCAGAATTCAAGGAAGCGTCTATTGAGCGCGATAAAGTGGTGCTGACCACCGACGAGCTGGCTGAAGTCATTGAGGTATGGACCGGCATTCCTGCCGCCAACATTACCGAAAACGAGTTCAAACGCATAGACCACCTTGCCGAGCGACTGAAAAAGCGGATCATCGGTCAGGACGAGGCAGTGGATGCCGTCGCCCGTGCCATCAAGCGCAGCCGCACCGGCGTCACGGCCAAACGCCGTCCGGTTTCCTTCATTTTTGCCGGACCTACCGGCGTGGGCAAGACCGAGCTGGTGAAGACCCTTGCCGCCGACCTCTTCGACTCTCCCGAGACGCTGATCCGTCTGGATATGTCGGAATTTATGGAAAAGCACTCGGTTTCCCGTATCATCGGAGCGCCTCCCGGCTACGTGGGCTACGACGAGGCAGGTCAGCTCACCGAGAAGATCCGCCGCAAGCCCTACTCGGTCGTGCTCTTTGACGAGATCGAGAAGGCCCATCCCGACGTGATGAACATCCTTCTGCAAATTCTCGACGACGGTATGATTACCGATGCATCGGGCAAGAAGGTGAATTTCGAAAACACCGTCATCGTCATGACCACCAACGCAGGCGCAAATGGCATCTCTGCTACCCCCGGCTTCAATCCCGCCGCTCGCACGGTAGAGGAATCCAAGACTCAGAAGGCACTGGAATCCTTCCTCCGTCCCGAATTTCTCAATCGTATCGACGAGATCATCACCTTCCGCACCCTGGACGAGGAGGATTTCGTAAAGATCGCCGCTATCCAACTGTCCGATCTCCGTTCTGCCCTGTCCGAGCGCGGCATCGCTCTCTCCTGGAGCGAGGAAGCCGCCGCATGGCTGGCGAAGAAGTCCTACTCCCGCAAGTTCGGTGCCCGTAATCTCCGCCGCGTGATCCAGCGTGAGGTAGAGGATGCACTGGCCTCCAAGCTGATCGCCGATTATTCCACCGGCATCCGCGCCGCCTCTATCACCGTAAACGGCGAAGAGCTGGTCATCGCTTGTGTTTGACCAAGGGTTCCACCCTTGGAACCCGCCGGAAACTTTTTGAAAAAAGTTTCCGGACTTCAAAAACTTCTGAAAAAGCAAAAACTGCGTTTTTGCCGCATATTAACTTCTGCATAGTGTGGCAAGGATATTGCCGTCTCCGCAGAAATTTTTGAAAAATTTGGGGAACTTTTTTCAAAAAGTTCCCCAAAAACAAAGTATCCAAGAAAGGAGTATCGTATGGCACGTTGGTTTGATCTGACCCCCGAAGCCGCCGCAGAGGCACTGGGCAGTGATCTGTACGCAGGTCTCACCGCCGCAGAAGCGAAACGGCGCACCCGTCACAAGGGTCTCAACCGTATCTTCCCCATCCCCGAGGGTAATTTCCTCACCTATCTTCGGCAGATCACGCTGAATCCGCTGTCCGTACTGCTTCTTCTGACTGCAGCTCTGTCCGCTTTCTTTAACAATCTTGCCGTTTCGATCACCCTGATCCTGCTGCTGGCCGTTGGCTACGGATCTATGATCTTCGTACATAACAAGGCACAGCAGATCTTTGCAGGGATGAGCAAATTCTCCCTTCCCTACGCCAAGGTGATCCGGGAAGGACGGATGTTCATTCTCCGTCAGGAGCAGCTGGTTCCCGGCGACGTGATCCTGCTGTCCGCAGGAGATATCGTTCCCGCCGACGCAAGGCTGATCGAGGATCACGACCTCTATCTGCTGGAATCGGGCATCACCGCCGGCAACGGTGCCGTGCGCAAAAACGCCGCCTTTTACGATTACCGCACTCTGGAGCCCCATCTGCAGATCAATATGGTATTCGCTTCCACCATCGTCGCACGGGGAAAGGGACGAGCCATCGTCTGCCGCACCGGCGAGGAAACGCTGGTTTGCCAAACCCATCAAAATCGCCCCGCCGTCCGTTACGACAAGCTGGCACTGTTCGACCGTCTGCAAAAGATCTCCCACTACGCATCGCTGATCTCGATCCTGTTGGTCTTTCTGCTGACGCTGCTGAATCTGCTGACCAAGCGTTGGGAGGTGCTGGGAGGCTTCCTGACGCTGCTTTCCCTGTCGGTCTCTGCACTCAGCGAGTTTTACACCGCTTTCGCACGGATCCTGATCGCCAGCGGAATTTTCGGTGCCGTGAAACAGAAAAACAAGATCACCAAGGGTGCGCTGATCAAAAATGCGGACAAGCTGTCCGATCTGGCCGACGTTACAACACTGCTGATCCCTCCCGAGTGTTTGGTCAGCGAGCAGGATATGCGCCTCTCTGCCTTGATGGCGGGCGGCACATACTACGATTTTGAACCCAAGCTGCGGGAGCCGCTCTGCCGTAGCCTGCTGCGCTACGGCGTGCTGTCTACCGGAATTTACGGTACCGATCAGCCGGTTGCGCTGGGCGAGGTCGGCGCAAACACCTTCTCCTTTGAGGAGGATGCCATTCTCAAGGCCGGTAACAAATCGGGAATCTGGAGTGCAAAGCTCAGCGAGGCCTATCAGCTGATTGAGCATCGCCGCCGTCAGGATACGCCGGTAGGTCTGCCCGTTTGTGATCTGACACTGACCCGTCACTCCGGGCAGTACGTGCTGATCGCGCGGGGCGATATCCGCCTGATTCTGAGCCTTTGCTCCCACTATACCGACCCTACAGGTCAGCCGCGCACGCTGACTGCGGTTCGCCGTCAACAGATCCTCACCGATGCGGGTCAGCTGATGCGGGGCGGACGGCAGATCACCGCCATTGCCACCACCCTCACCGCCGCCCCCGGGCTGGCTTCCTTGGGCGACCTCAGCGGTCAGCTCACCTTCGAAGGTCTGCTGTCCTTTGACCAACCCATTCTCCCCGACTGCGCCAAAACCGTGCGCAAGCTGCGGGATGCCGGACTTCGGATCATCCTGCTCTGCCCCGAGGAATCGGAACGCGGCTACTATCTGGCAGAAGCTCTGGGCATTCTCGACGATCGGGAACAGGCAATCACCGCCGCACAGATCCGCGAGATGGGCGACGAGCAGTTTTTGGAAAAATTCACCGGTTATACCCTTTATCAAGGATTGTCGGTGCAAATGCGCCGCACCGTGATGAAGCTGTGGAAGGAAAAGGGCGAGCGCGTGCTGTACATGGGACGCGAGCTTGCCGAGATCAATCTGATCCGCGAGGCTGACGTGGGTGCCACCCAGGCGCTGACCTTGTCCGGCAAGGGACTTCGCAGTCTCGCCTCTCCCTCGGGGGCGAAGATCCCCGTTCACATCAGCCAATCCTCCGACGGAGCATTGAACGGCTGCGATGCTCTTCGCTTCGTTTCCGACGTGGTGCTGTCGATGGTGGATCGGGACGGAAGTGGCGGTCTCAACGCGCTTGCCGCATCCATTGGCAGTGCACGGCACATCTTCCGCGGACTACGGCGAATGTTCGTCTATCTGACTGCGTCCCTCACCGCAAGACTGCTGCTGACCCTGCTGAGCTTCGCCTTCGGCAAAATGTGGCTCTCTCCCGTTCAGCTGCTGTTCTGGGGAATGATACCGGATCTGGTCGCCGTGCTGACGCTGGCACTGAGCAGACCCTCCGATCACCTGCCCCGCCGAACCTCCCAAAAGGTCAATCGAAACCGTTCCAAGGAAAACTACCGATCCTTGCTCCTTCCCGCCGTGGGCGTGGGAGCTGCGCTGGCGGTAGGAATGCTGCTGATCCTGCTACTGTCGCTCCTGTGGACGTCCGGCGATGCCGTTTCCTCCACGCTGCTGTTCCTCAGCACGCTGCCCGCAACGGCGGTTCTGCTGCTGGAAACCGGTCGAAATACCGGTCACCGTGCCACGGGTGTCGGTGTCAGTCGAATGTTTCTTGCCGCGATGGCAGTCATCTGCATCTTTATTCTGCTGTGCTTCCTGTTCCCGTTATTGGGAACTCCCTTCGGAATCGTCCGCATTCCGTTGTCTGCACTGCCCCTGACCTTGCTTCCTTCTGCGATCCTTCTTGCAGTCTCTGAAGGACTGCACCGTCTTCTGGGCGATCTGTAAGCTTCCATTCCTCTCCCGAAACCTTCGGGAGAGGAATTTTTAGGTAAAAAGCGTTAAAACAGCGAAAAATCATGTGAAAATCGCCGATTTTTTCTTGTGATTCAGCCCCTTCGACAAAAAAGCAGTTGACAAACCAACGAAATAATGGTACAATAGAAAATACGTCCTTCTACTCTTCTCCATCAAATTTGAAATCATAGGTGAACGAATGAAGAAACAACTCCTTTCCATAGGCCTTGCAGCAATTTTGCTATGCCAGGCGAGCGTGCTACCGCTTACGGTTTTGGCCGAAGGCAGCGACACACCCGAAGAGAGCGGGTCTTCCATAACAGAAGATACATCCCCCACTTCCCCCGAGGAAGTGGTTTACACCCACCAAATCAGTGAAGCAGGCGTGGAACTGATCAAGAGCTTCGAGGGATTTGCCCGCTACGCCGTTTGGGACTATAAGCAGTACTCCATCGGTTACGGCTCCTACGTGGAATCCCCCGACGTTTACCCCGACGGCATCACCGAGCGGGAAGCCTCCGAGCTGCTCTGCACAATGATCGACGATTTTAACGTCTATCTGAATAAGTTTTTGGAGGATAATCAGATCCTGCTGAACCAGAATCAGTTCGACGCTCTTGCCAGCTTTGGCTACAATCTGGGTAAGTATGTCTGGACCGCCAGAGATTACGAGTTCATCCGCATGCTCAAATCGGGGGAATATCTCACCGATCGGGAGCGCTTTATCGAAGCCTACTGCTCCATCTGCCACGCAGGCGGACAGTTTTTGCAGGGACTTTACGACCGTCGGATGCGGGAAATGAACATTTTCTTCTCCGAATACGATCTTTCGGATGATGCCGCTGACCTGTACGTCGTCAACGTCACCGACAAGCTTTCCATCCGCAAAGAGCCCACCACCTCCTCCACCCGTCTGGGCACGGTTGCCGGATCAAAGGTGATCCGCGTCCACGAATACTCCGAGGACGGCAAATGGGCTTACACCTCGTATTGCGGATACTTTGGCTGGGTCAGCATGGATTACCTGGTCAGCATTGACGAAGAGGAAATGGTGACCATCACAAACGACGACGGCTACGACGATTCGGGAATCCACTAC
>JAFTKV010000215.1 GCA_017453085.1 Clostridia bacterium | reverse complement strand
TCATCGGCTCGGGAGAGCGCAGCTTGTGCGCCCGTCATCTGCCCCCGCCCTATCGGGAGGAAGGGGACGAACGTCTGTATTCCGTGGCAGGCGACCGCCTTTTGTATCTGCGCCGCATCGAGGGCGAGGATCGCACCCTCTGGCTGATCGGCACCTTCCCCCGCAGTCGGGATAGGCTGTACTATCTGGTTCGCAGCGCAGTTACTCTTTCATCGCTCCCCCGCCTGCTGGCCGACAGCGACCGTCGCCATCGGGCAGCGGCAACGACCTTGCAGATCGAAGGAGCGGCACTCCCCTCGCTTCCCTCCATCGCCTCCGTGATCTTATCCTGCGACTCGTCCGCCCGCGGGCTGCTGACCCCCATTTGTCTGCCCGAGGCTGCCACCGCCGATCTGATCCGATTGGCAATGGAACCGCCCACTCTGCTCTTCCCGCTGATGCTGTCGCTTCACGTGGCCGTCAACGGCGAGAGGATCGCAGACCTGCGGATCCCCACGGACGGCGGTCGGGTAAGCCTTTATCTGCTGGCGGCACGCTGTCTGGAGCAGGTGATGGAGGAGGAGCCTCATCATCCGCTCTTGCCGCCAATCGTTGCAGCCTTCGCTCGCCTGGCCAAACGACTGGGTGATCAAACGGGAAAATCGCTGTACGACGACTTCTCCCCCGCGGAGGCTCCCGCCGCTCTCCCGCCCCCTTCTCTTTACGGAATCACTCCCGAAACGGTGGCTTTGCTGGCTGATCTGTCCGCAGGCAAGGCGGGCGCGGTTATGGCACTGCTGCATGCGTTGCGCGCGCTGCCCGTCGATCCCCGACCGTGGGATGCCGCCCTGCTGTGGAGCGGGCTCTTCTGGGGCGTGCTGGGCTTCACTCCGTCCTCGCTGGGGGATGGCTTTACCTTAGCACCCATGGCCGTGGAGGAGGAGATCACTCTGCTCCTGTCCTATCGGGGCGAGTGGCGGATCTGTCTGTCTCCCCACGAGCCCCCGCGCTGCACACGCAGAGACGATCCCGCAGGCGACGTTGAGCGTGCGGAAAAAATCTTTCGCTGCCGAAAGATTTCTTTGCAAAACGGTTGCATTGTTCACAAAAATAGTGTAAAATAGGAGGATACAAACGAAAATCCCCATAAGGAGGGATCATTTGAGCATATCCGTTTCCGCCTCTCTGCCCGAGGTCGTGCCCAAAGAGGTACGGCTGACCCCACAGGTGCGGCTTTGTTATCTTCCTATGGAGCATTGCAAGGGCAATTATCTCTCCCTGCGCTTTCTGCTTCCGCTGGGAGAGATGACCTCCACCTACGCGCTGCTGCCCTACGTGCTCTCCAGAGGCAGCACCGATTATCCCGATATCGACGCCATTGACCGCGCCGCCGACCTGCTCTATGGAGCCGAGATCACCCCTATGGTGGGCTCCGAGGGGGAGTGGCAAGTCATCGGCTTTTCGGCCTCCTTCCTGGCCGACCGCATGGCTCCCGACGGCTGCAAGATCTTAGAAGGCGTTCTGCATCTGCTCTCCTCTCTGCTGATATCCCCCTGCAAAGAGGGTAGCACGCTCCTTCCCGAATACGTGGAGAGTGAGAAGGGCAAGCTCTGCGACCGTCTGCGCGCCCTGAAGGACAACCCTGATCTGTACGCCATCAAGCGCTCCGAGGAGCTGATGTGCGCCGGCGAGCCCTATGCCCGCTACGAGCGGGGAGAGGAGTCGGAGGTGGCCTCCGTTACTCCCGAAGTCCTGACCGGAGCGTGGCAGACGCTCCTGCATACCGCGCCTCTCTGCATCACCTACGCAGGCGATTCCCCCATGGATCGGCTCCTGCAGCTCCTCTCCTCCCATTTTGGGTCGCTGACCACGCCGCCCGCGCCACTCCCGCCCACCGGAGTCGTCCGACAGGCGAAGGGAGAGCTCCGACGGTATACCGAAAAGCTCCCCACCGGGCAATGTCAGCTGATCATCGGACTTCGCTCGGGCTCTGTGATCGGTGACGAAGATCACGCCGCATTTTCTCTGCTGTACGCCATGCTCTCCTCCGCCCCCACCGCGCGGCTGTTCACCAAGGTGAGAGAGGAGCGTTCCCTCTGCTACGGCTGCTCTGCCCTCAGCGACTCTCACAAGGGCATTCTGCTGATCACCTGCGGTCTGCGCCGTGAGCGACTGCAGGAGGCAGAGGATGCCATCTTCGATCAGCTCTCTGCCCTTGCCGAGGGCGACTTCACCGACGAGGAATTCGAATCCGCCAAGCGGTGGCTGATGGGGCGTTATCCCATTTTAGAGGACAGCCCCATCGCGCTGGCGGGCTGGTATTTCAGCCGCTCCCCGCTGGGGATCGCAGAGTCTCCCCGCGTGGAGGCGGAGCGGATCTCCCGCGTCACCCGTGAGGAAGTGATGCAAGCGGCAGGACGGCTCTCTCCCGATGCGATCTACACGCTGTTGGATCGCTCCCGCACTCGGAAGGAGGCGCCCCATGAATACTGAACTTCATCCCCTCACCGGTGAACGGGCGGTGACCTTCACCCACGCATCCGGTCTTACGGTAGCGGTGCTGGAAAAGCCGCTCCATACTTATTACGCCCTGCTGGGCACCGCCTTCGGCTCGATCCATCGGGAGGTGAAGATCGACGGCGTGCGCTATCGCCTGCCCGACGGCACCGCCCATTTTCTGGAGCACAAGCTCTTCGATCAGCCCGACGGCAGTGATGCCTTTGTAAGGTTTGCCGCCATCGGTGCGGATGCCAATGCGTTTACCACCTATCTCTCCACCGCCTGCCTCTTCGATTGCACCGAGCATTTCGAGGAAGCACTGGAGATCCTGCTGCGATTCGTCACCTCCTCTCACTTCACTCAAGCGACGGTGGCCAAGGAGCTGCCCATCATCGGTGAAGAGATCGCCGCAGACCGAGACTCTCCCGCAGAAACCCTGTACAACGATATTCTGAAGGCACTGTATAAGAATCACCCCGTGCGCCGCCCTATTCTGGGCAGCCGCTCGTCCATCGAAAGACTCACCCCCGAGCTGCTGACTACCGTCCATCGGGCGTTCTATCACCCCGCAAGGCTCACCCTCTGCGTGGCGGGACAGATCACCGCCGATGCGGTAGCGAAGATCTGCGATCGGGTATTCGCCGATCCGCTCCCACCTCCGCCTACGGTGGAATTGCTTCCCGTAAGGGAGCCTGCCGAGGTCTGCAAAGCCCGTACCGTCCGCAAATGGAGCGTCACACAGCCCACGGTGGCCTTCGGCATCAAGCTGCTGCCCGCCTCCGACGAAGACATCCCCAAAACCGCCGCTGCATTGGAGGTGCTGGGCTGCCTCCTCTTCGGAGAAAGCTCCGCGCTGTCTCACAGACTCTATCGGGAGGGCACGATCTCCGGCTCTCTCTCCTTCGAGGCTACGGTTAATGACAGCTTCGGACATCTGATTGTCTTTGCCAACACCGACCACCCAGAAAAGACCTTATCGGAATTGCGATCCGCTCTGGATGGCTTCAATTCCCCCGATCCCGAGGATTTTCTTGCCTGTCGGCGGATGGAGCTGGGGGATCTCTTCCGATCGCTGGACTCTACCGAGGAGCTTGCCTCGGACTATCTTGCCCACCGCATGGAGGGCAGTAACCTCTTCGCTTACGCCGACGCCCTGTCGGCACTCACCCCGTCGGACGTGACGGCGATTGCCGACCGTCTCAAGGATCCAACCCATATGGCGGAGGCGCTGATCCTCCCCAAAAACTGAAAGGAGCATCCCTATGCACAAAATCTCATTTCCCGGGCTGGGCATCGGCGAGTTTGAAATCAACTCCACGGCGCTGAAGCTGGGCGATCTGTCGATTGCATGGTACGGCGTGATCATCACCACCGGCATCATTCTGGCAGTTCTGTACATCTATCTGCGGGGCAAGCGGCAAAAGCTGCTGCTGGACGACCTGATCGACCTCGCCTTCTTCACCGTGATCCCCGGCATCGTGGGCGCGCGCCTCTACTACGTCTTCTTTGACTGGCTGGAGCGACCCGAGAATTACACCTCCCTGGAGGACGTGGTGGCCGTCTGGAACGGCGGACTTGCCATCTACGGCGGCATTATCTTCGGTGCTTTGGGCTGCTTTATCGGTCTGAAGATCAAGAAAATGCGCATCCCCACCTTCTTTGACATCCTCGCTCCTGCCGTTCAGATGGCGCAGGCCATCGGCAGATGGGGCAACTTTATGAACGGCGAAGCCTACGGCTGGTCGGAAAATATCGCCGATCTCCCCTGGCGCATGAAGCTGGAGGGTGCTTACTACACCAAGGTCATCGACGGTGTGGAGCGTCGCATCCCCACCGAATTCGTTCACCCCACCTTCCTGTACGAATCCCTGTGGAACATCATCGGCGTGGTAGTCCTCACCCTGTACTCCAAGAAAAAGAAATTTGACGGCGAGATCTTCCTGCTCTATCTGGGCTGGTACGGTCTGGGACGCTTCTTCATCGAGGGTCTGCGCACCGACTCCCTGTACATGGGCGGTCTGCGGGTCTCCCAGTGGCTGGCACTGGTCTGCTTCGTTGCCTCGATCACTCTGCTGGTGATCTTCTACTTCTTCCGCAAGCTGCGCACCGTTGCCGACTGCATCTACACCCCCGAGGCCAAGAGCTACGCGATTGTCAATCCTGCTGCTCAAGCAGAAGACGCAGCCGACGGCGAAACCGCCCCCACAGCCTCCGACTCCACCGAACCCGATAACAATCCCCCAAAACAAGGAGAATAAATCATGGCCAAAATCATTGACGGCAAGGCGATGTCCGCCGCCGAACGGAACAATATTAAAGAAGAAACCGCCGCATTCGTTGCCGAAAACGGCTATGCTCCCGGACTTGCGGTAATCATCGTGGGCGAGAACCCCGCTTCCCAGGTTTACGTGCGCAACAAGCACCGTGCCTGCGGCGAGGTGGGCTTCCTCTCCCATGTGTACGAGCTGCCCGAGGCCACCACGCAGGACGAGCTGAACACACTCATCGACGAGCTGAACGCCGACGACACCATCCACGGTATCCTCTGCCAGCTTCCCCTTCCGAAGCATCTTTGTGAGAGCGAGGTCATCGCCCGCATCTCTCCCGCCAAGGACGTAGACGCCTTCCACATACAGAACGTGGGACGGATCATGCTGGGCGACTACGATTTCCTCCCCTGCACCCCCGCAGGCGTGATGGTGCTCCTGCGGGAGACCGGCGTAGAGATCTCGGGCAAGGAGTGCGTGGTGCTGGGTCGCAGCAACATCGTTGGCAAGCCCATGGCGATGCTCCTTCTGCAGGCAAACGGCACCGTGACCGTCTGCCACTCCCGCACCAAGGCTCTTGCAGAAGTCACCCGCCGCGCAGACATCCTGGTGGTGGCCATCGGCAAGGCGAAATTCATCACCGGCGATATGGTCAAGCCCGGTGCGGTGGTCATCGACGTGGGAATGGATCGGGACGAGAATGGCAAGCTCTGCGGCGACGTGGATTTTGCATCGGTGGAGCCGGTCTGCTCTGCCATCACCCCCGTCCCCGGCGGCGTTGGTCCCATGACCATCACCATGCTGCTGAGAAACACCCTCACCGCTGCCAAACGGAAAGCTCAGAAGCCCGAATAAATCGAACTTTTTATTGAAAAAAGCCGCCTTTTTGTGCGGCTTTTTCTTGTTTTTATGCGGTTTTGGCTGTGCATATTTGACCGATTTTGCTTTTCATTTCGCTCGCCAATCGCTGATTTGCAAATTAATTTATCCGTTTTGCACAGATTCCAAAAAACATTTTTGTCCATTTTCACGCACAAACCGTCACCTTGCACAATTTCGCATTTTTATTTTTGTCGAATCCTACAAACTTTACCGAGAGCAATAGCGCACATTGACAAAAAGTCAACAAAATGTTAAAATGTAAGTAACATTTGTGCAGGTATGATTACCATCTGCGCAGGTAAATTTTTTGGAGGTAAATATGAAACGCATTATCCCCTTACTTCTTGTAATGGCAATGGTCCTCACTATGGTTCCCGCATTCGCCGTTACATCATCCGCAGCAAGTGCAAACCCCGAACAGGGTTTGAAGGCTTCTTATTGGCTGTCGCTTGCAGAACTCGATGAAGGTGAGTCGGGTCACTTTGATGCTTGGAAGAGAATCATGGGCTGGCACGGCGGCTACACCACCGATTACACCAACAACCGCAAGTTTGATCAGGCGATCAAACAGATGCTCCACCTCTCCGCTGAGACCGGCACCAAGACCGGTATCACCGAGTTCGGCGGTGGCTTCGGCAGAGACGACTACAAAGCTGCCACCGGCATCAACAGCGACAACGAATATATGGTCAAGTGGACCGGTACCATGAAGGCTACCACCGCAGGCACCTACACCTTCGTTGCGCACAAGGTTGACAATGGCTGTGCAATCTTCGTAAACGGCGAAAAGGCATTCGAATACTGGGGTGCTTCCTACTACTTCGACGGTAACGAAAACGTGCTCTCCGAGCAGACCTTCACCATCACCGAAGATCAGGTAGGCAAGGACATCGAGTTCGAAATGTGGTTCCTGGAAATCGACGGCGGCGAAGCGCTCAGCTTCTCCGTAACCGATAACGGCACCGTTGACGGCAAGAAGTCCATGGCTGACGCCGGCTTCACCTTCGACCTCACCGCTACCTACTACACCTGTAAGGTCAGAGGCACCGACGGTAACGAAAACGGCGACATTCAGCAGTATATGCAGAACGGCGTAAAGGGCGAGGACAACGGTAACAGATCCGATGCTGCCAACCCCGGCAACCATAACTTCGACGAAGAAGAGCTCACTAACATCAAGTCCGAAATGCTGATGGTTGGCTCCTCCGTTATCCCCAACTTCGAAACCTCTGCTTACAAGGATCAGATGATCTCCGAGCAGTTTGGTATGCTCTACGATGACTATATGGTAGAGTTCGACGGCTATCTGACTCCCACCAAGGACGGCACCTACACCTTCGGTACCCGCAAGGTTGACAACTGCTTCCTGCTCCAGCTGGAAATCGACGGCACTTGGAAGACCGTTTACGAGCTGTGGGCTTCCGACATCTTCAACGATGCTGCTGAAACCTACTATAACGAATCTGTTGAGCTGGAAGCAGGCACTTCCTATAAGCTGCGCGGTATCTTCCTGGAGCTCTCCGGCGGCGAGCCTCTGGAAGGCCGCATCAAGATCAACGACGAGGTTCACACTCTTGCATCCTCCGGCGTGATCTTCACCACCGAGGCTTACAAGCCCGGCACCGCTCCCATCACCGTTGACATCTTCGGTCAGGGTTCCGAGTGGAAGTACCAGATGGGTTCTTGGGCAAACGATAAGGCTCCCGATGCTCCCGCAGGCTGGCCCAACGCTATCGCAGACACCATGCAGACCGCAAGCACTCCCGTTCACAATTGGTGGGCAACCAGCGACGTACCCGAAAGCGATCCCAACACCGGCAAGCAGGAAAACGCTTACCTGTGGCTGGCAAAGGAATTCACCGTTGAGGATCTGGACGCTCTGGAAGGTCTGGCTCTGATGGCAGATATGAAGTACGACGACGACATCAACGTCTACATCAACGGCGTACTGGTATTCGACCATGACCGTTGGAATGACGGCGTTCGTCGCTACAAGTTCGCAGATGAAGCTTCCGACCTCCTGAAGGAAGGCAAGAACATCATCGCAGTCAGCCTGGTTCAGCACTGGGGCGGCTGGGAATTCGAAATGGGTCTCTGCGCATCCAGCATCAACAAGGACGGCTACATCCCCATGTACGCTTCCATCAAGACTGCTGACGAGCTGAACGCATATGTTGCAACCATCAACAAGTTCACCGCAGAAACCGAAAACATCACTCACCCCGCAAACGTTTATATTGATGCTGACATCGATATGACCGGCAAGGAATGGACTCCCATCAAGCGCTTCGTTGGTACGATCCACGGTAACGGTCACACCATCAGCGGTCTGACCTACATCACCGACATAGTCAGCGCAGACGTTGCACTGCTGGTTTGCAAGCTGTCCAACCTGTGGGATGGCAAGCCCGTTGAGAACGGAACCATCCTTGATCTGACCATCAAGAACTCCCTGCTGGTTGCTCCCAAGGTTGAATGGAACGCAGTTGGCGCATTCGCAGGTAACATGGACCGCGGCGTTGTGAAGAACTGCCATCTGGTAGACTCCACCATCATCGGCGGCGACTGGACCGGCGGCATCCTGGGACGCTCCTCCGGCTCCTCTACCATCGGCGGCAACGATTCTCCTGTTGAGAACTGCTCCGTAAAGAACTCCACCATTATTGCGAAAAACACTCCCACCAATGCCAACAAGGCAGTAGGTGCGATCGTTGGTACCAATGACAGCGGTTCCAAGGTGATCCTGGGCGATTACGTACTGGAAAACGTTGTGATCATGTGCGACGAGAGCTGGGGTCTGAAGGGCAACACCATCGGCGCTGTTTGCACCGATGCAGGCTGCGAGCCTTCTGTAGGCGCTAACGCAAAGGAAACCAACGTGAAGATCGTCAACACCGCCGATGCTGCAGTAACTGCAAGCGACGCTGAGTGGAAGGGCGAGGGCACTGCTAAGATCACCGTATCCACCACCGACAACTCCATCACTGCCGTAAAGGTAAACGGCGAGGTTATCAAGTCCTCCTACTACACCGTGAAGGAGACCGAGGAAAAGGTTACCGTCATCACCCTGAAGGAATCCTACCTCAAGTCCCTGGAGTCCGGCTCTTACACCGTTTCCGTTGAGTCCTACGAGGGCAACGTTGAGGCTACCGTTTCCGTATCCAACGAGGCTCCCGTTGATCCTCCTCAGACCGGCGACGCAATCCTCTTCATCGCACTGCTGGCTACCCTGTCTCTGGCAGGCGTGGTTCTGGCAACCAAGAAGAGAGCTTCCGCTAAGTAATTTCAACTAATCCAAAAGAGACTTCAGCCTTTAGAGACTGAAGTCTCTCTTTTTAGGTAAAACCTCGAAAAAAACTCGAAAAAACAGTGAAAAATCGTAAATTCCCTATTGACATTGACAAGGTTTTGTGGTATACTATTGACTGCCGCATGATGTCCGGTCGCAAGTATGGCTCTGCCATCACCGCACTCAGCGAGTTTTGTACCCAGAGTTGGTACGATCAGAAAGGATGGTGCTTTTCATGTTCGCAATTATCGAAACGGGCGGAAAGCAGTACAAAGTAAGCGAAGGCGACGTAATCTTCATCGATAAGCTCGCCGTAGAAGCAGACGAAACCGTTACATTTGACAAGGTTCTCATGGCCGATAAGGACGGCAACCTCACCGTTGGTGCTCCTTACGTTGACGGCGCTTCTGTCACTGCAACCGTAGTAAAGAACGGTAAGGGCAAGAAGATCTACGTCTTCAAGTACAAGGCTAAGAAGAACGAGAAGAAGAAGATCGGTCACAGACAGCCCTACACCAAGGTTCAGATCCAGACCATCAGCCTGTAATCGGCTGATCCGCAAGGTCCTATGACAAAGGTCACATTTTTCAAGAAAAACGGCGTTTATTACGGCTTCAAGGAGACCGGTCACACCGGATTCGCTCCCGAGGGAGAGGATATTCTCTGCGCAGCCATCTCGGCAATGACCATGCTGATGATCAACGCCATCGAAGTTTCCTATGCTTCCGACGTGGATTATACCATCGACGAGAAGACCACCGATATTACGGTGATCTGCAAGGCGGCTCTCCCCGAGTATGCGGAGGACGAGAAGAAAGCCTATGCGGTCGGCGGCCTCATCTACGCCTACTACATCCAGCTTATGGATCTGCTGGAGGAGTACGACGGTTATCTGGACGTCAGCGAAGCAGAGGGTCCCGAAATTTTGTAACGGAGGATACTAAAATGCTTAGAATCAGTTTGCAGTTTTTCGCTCACAAAAAGGGCGTAGGTTCTACCAAGAACGGCCGTGACAGTGAGTCCAAGCGTCTTGGCGTAAAGAAGGCTGATGGCCAGGCAGTTATCGCAGGCAACATCATCGTTCGCCAGAGAGGCACTCACATCCATCCCGGTGTAGGCGTAGGCAAGGGCTCCGACGATACCCTGTACGCACTCATCGACGGCACAGTGAAGTTTGAGATGAAGAGCGGCAGCAAGAAGTGCGTTAGCGTTTACGCGAAGGCATAAGCTGCTACTCATCCGGTTTACTGCTACAAAATCATGTCAAAAACACTGTTGCATTTCCAACAGTGTTTTTGCGTTATTCTGACCATTTCCATTTTTTCGGAGGGTTTATGAGCCGATCCAATCCATCTCATCCGCGTATTCGCCGCACCGTAGCGTCGATCCTTGCGGCACTCATGCTTCTGTCCGTTGCCGCAGCCCCCATCTATGCCGACCCGGGGACAGAGGACTCAGACGTCCCCGCCACGGAAACGGTTGCCCTGCCCGTCTGGAACGGCGGCTCCGCAGAGGCGTATAGCGGCGGCAACGGCACCCAGGGCGATCCCTACCGCATCTCTTCCGGTGAGGAGCTTTCTCTGCTGGCACAGGAGGTGCGGGCTGGCAAGGATTTCGCGGGCGTATACTTTACCCTGACGGGCGACCTGCTGCTCAACGACGTGTCCAATTTTGCCGGCTGGGGCGACAGCGCTCCTGCGCGCCGCTGGATTCCCATCGGTGGCTACGCTACCGTACATATCGGATCCGCTGATGAGTTCCAAGAGATCGGCGAAGCATCCGGCGGGCTTTTGCTCCGCACCGAAGAGGGCTACGTCACCGCTGACAAGTATCAGAGCGGCGTCATCTACTACCGTCTCACCGCCTTCAACGGCATCTTTGACGGTGGCGGGCATACGATCAGCGGCCTCTACACCGCAGAAGGCGGTGACTACACAGGTCTGTTCGGCCTCTGCCGCAACGCTACTCTGACCAATATCCACCTGGAGTCGCTGTACATCAAGGGCGGCGACACGGTGGGCGGTCTTGCAGGTGCTCTGTGGGCGACCGAGGATCTTACCGTCAATAACTGCTTTATTGACGGCACCGTGATCGGCAACGACACGGTAGGCGGTCTGTTCGGCTTTGCAGAGGCAGAGCCCGATGCGACCCTCACGATCAGCGCGAGCCGCTTTGACGGAAAGCTCAGCGGTCATACCGCAGTGGGCGGTATCCTTGGCGAGACCGGTACCAAGGACGGCACGCTGCAGCTGCTGTCCTGTCAAAACGACGGACGGATCGAAGCCGCAACTGCTTTGGGCGGCATCGTGGGCAAGCTTACCGGCAATAACGATCAAATCTCCGAATGTAAAAATAACGGCCCCCTGCGCGGCGAGTCTGCGGTGGGCGGCATCGTAGGGCTGGTTGCCCCCCATAGCGGAATCGTTACCGTCAGCGACGCGCTGAACGGCGGCACCGCTCTGTCCGACGGTACGCTGGGCGGCATTGTCGGCGAGATCCGATTGGACGGACAAACCGCCACGCTGGAGCTGCTCTCCTGCCGCAACGTAGGCGATCTGTTCGGAAACGAGGGAGTCGGTGGTATCGTTGGTCTGTGCATGGTTTCCGGAACGGGCAACGCCGTTAATCTGGCAGAAAACAAAAACTCTGCCTCGATCCGAGGAAAGTCCCGAATCGGCGGCATAATCGGCAACGCTTCGGCAGATACGGGTACCATTTCCGTAGGCACTTCCGAAAATTACGGCGGGATCACCGCCGCCGAGCACTATGCAGGCGGAATCATCGGTGCAGTCACCTCCTCCGCCACGCTCCATCTGTACGAATGCTCCGCTCGCGCTACCGTGACCGTTGGGAAATCCTATGCCGGCGGAATCGGCGGTCTGCTGACCGCTGCAGATGGCTCGGTATTGATCGAGCGTTGCTCTGCAGGCGGCACGATCAAGGCCGACCTCTCTACCGAAGGTGTCGCAGGCAGCGTTCTGGGCAAGCTGGAAGCCGCTTCTGCAGGCTCCTCCGCTGAGCTGCGCAACTGTCTCGGCGCCGCCGTGATCTCTGCCAAGGGGGCCGCAGGTGGCCTCGTGGGGCATCTGACCGCCGTCGAGGGAACCTGCCGCATCCGCACCTCCCTGTTCTGCGGCGGAATCGTCATCGGATGCAAGGTGACCGGTGGAATCGCCGCCACCGCTCTTGCCGAAAACGAGGGCTCAGTTGCGGAGATTGCAGATTGCTACTACGCACAAGGCTCCTCCACCCGTGCAATGCTGCCGGGCAAGGGACAGGGCACAGAAAGCTGTGTCACGACCGAGGCTCTTCCCGACGGAGACCTGCACAATCCCGAAAAGCTGAGCGGGCTGGACTTCACCGTATGGACAGCATCCGAAGCCAATGAACACTATCCCACCCCCGGATCGATCCCCTTCGTCTGGGAGGAATATCAATATACCGTCACCCGCGACGGCGTACTGCTGGACGCATATCTGGGTCGCAGCGACGTGGTCGTGATCCCCGAAAAGCTGGGCGGAGTTGTCGTAACCACCATTTCCGATCAGGCATTCTGGCAGAGCGAGATCATTCGGATCACGCTGCCAGACAGCGTCAGCGCCATCGGCGAGGCTGCGTTTGCAGGATGCGCAAATCTGGAGCGGGTCACTCTCTCCGCAGGACTGGTCTCAATCGGTGCGCGAGCCTTCCAGGGGTGCACCTCACTCTCTCAGCTGCGCTGCATCGAAACGCTCAGCACGCTGGTAGTGGGCGGCGAGAACGAGCCCTACAAGGCGCTTTCGCTGACGCATCCCGTCACGCTGCAGGTCGTCCACAGCTACGAGGACGGCGGCAGTGCCGGCAAAAGCACCTCCCTGCTCTGCTACGTGGGTGATTATTACCAGATCTCCCCGTTGACGATCACGGGCTACGAGGCGGACAGCTCCATGCTCTCCGGCATCTGCCACGAGAGCGATCGGGTTTCGGTGATCTACCATATCGGCACCTATCGGTTGACCGTCCGCTATCTCTATCCCGACGGCAGCGAGGCCTTCCCTACTTATGAAAGCGCGTTCCGATTCGGGGAATCCTACAGCATCGCCACGCCGCAGTTGGACGGCTATTCTGCCGACCGTATGCTGGTGGACGGCACGATGCCCGGTGAGGACACTCAGATTACCGTATATTTCAGCCAGGTCTTCGTCAACGAAAAGCAGACGAACATCTCCACGCTGGAGGTTGCCCTGCTGATCCTGTCCGGTCTGACCACGGTCTGCTGTCTGGTCTACTTCATCTATCGCTACCGTTCCTCTGCCGAGGCACAGCGGGAAGCAAACAAAGAATCACTCTGGAAGGACCGCAGATTCTAAAAAATACCGTATCCCACCTTCGGGATACGGTATTTTCGTTTATTGACAAAGGATCAGCTCGCAAAGCTGGAGAACGCCGCCAGATTGCTCAACCATCAGGCAGAAACGGGTGTAGGATTCGGTATTGTTCAGCGGGAATACGTGAACGGCATAATCCGCAGGCTGCAGATTGCCTTCCTTGACCGCATCCAGCACTGCCCACTCTCCGTCCGCATTAGCGCCGTACAGCACCCATGACACGGGATTTCGCTCGGGATACTCGGCGGTGTCGTTGCCTGTCACCAGCGCGTAGCCGGTGGGTGTGATCGCCTCGTTCATCTTCCAATAGACGTAGCCGCGATCTGCAGCGCCGCACCATTTGCCGGATCCGTTTGCTTCAAAGTCTGCCTTGGTATAAACGCCATCGAACAGGCGATCGGCCTCTTCCGTGTGATCAAAGCCGCTTACCGAGCTGGTAACGCTGTGCAGATCCACCAGATCGGTGAGCACGGTATGCTGCTTGATCCATTCGGCTGCCTCCGCATCGGTCAGAGGGGAGGCCAAAACGCCCGATGCGGCACCGCCGTAAGCGGGCAAATTGTCCGGATGATCCCCCTGCTCGGGTTGGCCCTCTCCTCCGGATTCCTCCGACTCGGGTTTCTCGTGGGAATACAGCAGCAGCTCGGACAACTGGAAGGTGCCACCACCCACTGTAGACTCCATAGACCAGCGATAATAGCGGTAAGCCCGATCATTTTCAAAGGTGAAAAGCGTAGGCGTATAATTGGCTGTCGGTAGCTGACCGTCCTTCACAGAGTGAATCGCTTTCCAATCCTCTCCGTCGGAGGAGCCGTAGAGTGTCCAACTCTTGGGATTACGCTCGGGGAAGCTCTCCGTGTCGTTGGCGGTGTAGATGGCGTAGGCCGAAATCTTCACCGAACGGGTCATCTTCCAGGTCACGTCCACCGCACTCAGATTTTGGCCGTATTTGTTACTGCCGTTGTCGGTAGACTCAAACAGACCGTCCAGCATATCGTCCACCTCGTGGCGCGCCCAGCCGTCGGGGCCGCTGATAGAGGACTGATCGATATAGCTCAGCAGCTGATCATAGCCGTCCAACTCTGCGCCGCGGCCCATTTCATCCTGGCCGCCGCCTTGATTGCCTCCCTGGTTGCCGCCTTGATTACCACCTTGATTGCCACCCGGTTTAGTGGGTCGATCGGGAGTGGGCGGGTTCGTCTCCCCTGCAGGCAGGGTCGGGGTTGGCGTGCGAATTTCGGTAAGCTGTACGGGATCGTTGTGGAAGTCGTTGCCCGATTGTCGGGTAGTGGTTTCTGTTTCTCCTGTCGCAGACCCGCAGGCAGTCAGCAGAAGCGCCGCCAGCAAGCATGGAAGGAGCCGTTTGATTCTGTACATGATCTATCCTTTCCCGCCTTTGAAAGCGCAAAAGCGGAATCTTCTCGTTAAAATAACTGTAACACGAAGTTGTGTATTGTTTGTGAACAAATTGCGAACTATTCGTTAATCCCGAATGCGGGTTTTCGATCGTCGGGAAGGGGGAATTCGCAGCCGTGGCGGAAGCTGTAGAGCGAGAGCTGTGTGATCGGATGCTGCAGGATCTTCTCCAACGCCTTTTTATAATAGTAAAGCTGATCAGCGTAGCGTTCCCACAGCAGAGCACCTCCTTCGGCAGGGGTACTTCCCAGACGATCGGTCTTGTAGTCCAGCAGCTTCAGACTGCCGTCCGGGAGGGTGAAGCAGCAGTCCACCACGCCCTGCACCAGTAGCATGGCATCCGATAGAGCGATGCGGCGCGCCTCATCCTTGGTAAACTCCGCCGCAGGAAGCTGCACGTTGAAGCGGAACTCCCGCAGCAGCCTTCCGCTTTGTCTCATCTGCTGATAGAGAGGCGAGGCGAAGAAGGTGCGCAGCGCAGGAACGTGTACAGCATCCGCCATCACGGGACTGATGAACTGCTTGGAGGCAAGCCGCAAAAGCTCTGCTTCTACGCCTTTTTTCTCCACGTAATCAAAATCGCAGAACTGCATAAACAGGTGGGTGGCAGTGCCTCGCTCCGCGCCGGACAAAGAGCCGGGATCAGCCTGCAAAAATGCGGGCGTTCGTTTGAGAGTGATCCCGCCATCCAAAACGGCAGAGGCGTCCTCCTCAGGATCCAGAATATCGGGGGACAGACGGCTCACCGTCAGTTTGGCAGGCAGATCGCCCACCGCACCGTGGGGGTAGACGAAATCAAAGCGCGTGCTGATCCGCTCTGCCGCAGCAGACGGCTCTTCGAGGGAGCAGGCTGGCGCATCTGCCTCTTGGTCTGCTTCTGTCTCGGACAGAGGCTCGGTCTCCGTCGGGCTCTCCGTTTCGGGGAAAGGCTCCTCCATAGGCGTTTCTGGATGACACACAAAGCCGTCCGCCGTGGATAGCAACCTGGTGATCCGACAGCAGGCGTTGCTCTGTTCGGGATGTGCCAGCAGCGCACCCATGATCCATTGGATATAAGAGGAGCAGCTTTGCACGTTGTAATAGTCGAACCGGTCCGCCAGCCCCGCGGCACGGGCCATCACCGATTTAGGGTAGGTCAGCCATGCGGTCACGTACAGACGATTGACCGCACGGGTCAGCGCAACGTACAGATTGCGCATTTCCTCCTCCACCGACTGCTCGGCGATCCGTCTGGAAAGGATCTGTCGGGGCAGCGTCTGGTATTTGCCCAAGGTAGCGGGGTCTCGCAGGGTCAGGGTCATGCCCATCTCCCGATCAAACAGGAACGCCGCAGAGGAATCCTGCAGATTGAAGGAGCTGTTGGCATCTGCTACGAAGCAGACCTCAAACTCCAGACCCTTGGAGTGGTGGATGCTCATGATCTGCAGCGCGTCGTCGTCGGCAAGCTCCGCCTTCCGATCCACGCCCTGCCCGCTCTCGGCAAGACCGCTCACAAAGCGTAAGAAGCGGTGGAGTCCGCGGAAGCTGTTTTTCTCGTAGCTCCGTGCCAGCTGATAGAAGCTGCGCAGATTCTGCTCCGCCGCCTTTCCTCTGACAGGGTCTGCTCCCACGATGGCGGGCAAAGCCGTCTCGGCGTAGAGCCTTCGGATCAGCTCGTCGGAGGACAGCGTGCAGGAGGCCTGTCGATAGTCCTCCAGCCAGCGGAAGAAATAGTCCACCTTGGCGTCGTCCCGACGGGCAGAGATCGCCTCGTACAGGCTGCCGCCCTCCACAGGCGCACCCACGGGACAGCGGAGAGCGATCAGCTCCTCCATGGTAAAGCCGAACACGGGTCCGGTCAGCGCACCCGCCAGATAGATATCGCGGGTGGGATTTTCAATGGTATACAGCAAGGAAAGCAGCAGGAGGATCTCGGGCTCCTCAAAAAACGGCATCGCCCGATTGTGAACGCAGGGGATTCCGTGCCGATGAAAGGCTTCCTCTAAGATTGGCAGCCGCCCCTCCATAGAGCGTAGCAGCACCGCCATCCTTTTCAGCGGGATGCTCTCCTTCTTCCACAGCCGCTCTACCTCCGAAGCAATATACTCCGCCTCCGCCTCCTTGCCAACGAGCACCTCTCCCGCCTCGGTGCCGCTCTCTTTTTCGATCAAGGTCACCTGCACGGGGATCTTATGATCCTTCTCGTCGTCTTTACCGCGGATCAGACGGTCGCCCTCGGTATAGCGGACGGTGCCGCCCTCTGCAAACACGTCCTCGCAGACTAAATTGACGAAATCCACCACCGATTGATCGCAGCGGAAGTTGTGGGACAGATAGACCGTCTGGCCGCCCTCCTTGCGGTCAAATCGACTGCGGTAATCGGCAAAGATCGAGGGCTCCGCTCCGCGGAAGCCGTAAATGCTCTGTTTAATATCGCCTACCATAAAGCGATTTTGACGGGATATGGCGGCAAAGATCTCGTCCTGGATGCGGTTGACGTCCTGATACTCGTCGATGTAGATCTCCCGATAGGAGCGGGCAACGGTTTGCGCCGCCTCCGTGGGGGCACCGTCCTTGACCAGAAGGCGGTGGGCATAATATTCCAGATCGGAAAAATCCAGAAGTCCCAGCCGCACCTTTTCGGCGGCAAATCGGCGATGGAATTCCTCCATCAAGCCTGCAAGCGCACGCAGCAGCCGAGCGGTCTTATGAACGTCGTTCGCCGTAGCATCCCGTCTTGCGGGGGAGAAAAAGAGGGTGCGCATGGATTCGAAATCGCTCTTGGCATCGTCCCGAAAAGCGGTGGCGGCAGTAAACTCCGGAGCATCGCTGAGGGTGGGTTTACGCACGAATTCCACCTGCCATGCGGCGGCAAACAGCCGATCGTAATCCATAGCCGAATCCCTTATCGCCTCCAGCGAAGCCCATTCGCCGGCGTAGATCGTGCGGATCTCTTCCAGTTTCGACAGGCGCTTTTCCAGCCGCTTGCGCTCCTTGGCATCGGCCGACATGGAAGCTACGCGCGCTTCGGCAGTCAGCTGCTGCAACAGCTCCGCTACGCGCTCGTAGAGGGGCTGAAAATGCTGCAAATAGGCGTTCAGATAGCCGCAAAGCAACTCGCCGTAGCGACCGCCCATGATCCCCTCCCCTGCCGCCGTCTCCATTTGACGGGCAGAATCGGCAAAATAGCCGACTCCCTCGGGAAGGCTGGTGGTTTTAGCGTACAAAGAGAGCAGCTGGTCGGCCAACCGATCGTCGGAAAGCACTGCAAACTGTGCTACCAGCTCGGTAAAATCGGCGTCGCCCGTCTTGTACAGATCGCTCAGCAGACCGTTCATGATCTCGGCAGACATCCGTCCCCGCTCGCCCTCGTCACAGACCCGCATGGACACGGGCAGCCCCAAGAGAGCGGCGTTCTTACGGATCTGCTTCAAGCAAAAGCTGTGGATGGTGGAGATCTCCGCCCGCTCCAGCAAAAGCAGCTGTCGCCGCATCCGACGGCTTCCGCCGCCCTTGGCAAGCTGATCCAGGATCGCGCCGCGGATGCGCACCTGCAGCTCTCCTGCGGCCGCC
>JAFTKV010000214.1 GCA_017453085.1 Clostridia bacterium | reverse complement strand
TGGTAACTTCATTCTACCAGATTTTTGTCAGATATGCTCTTTTTTTGTTATTTTTTTCGAGCTCTATCTGTCGGTACCCCAACATTTATTATAGAGCCCTCAAATGAGGGGAGATTTTCAGATTTATTCGCACCGATTAGACGTGATATAGTCCACGCCCCAGTCAACGAGGCGGCGGCAGGCCTCAGGATCGTCTACCGTCCAGCAGTTGACTGCGATGCCCGCACCGTGGAGTCGGTCGATCCACTCCTTGGACAGCGCAGAGTAGTGGACGTCCAGATCCATCTTCTCCCGCACGAGAAAATCGAAAACGGAATCGTCCAGCTTGCCCGTGAGGAATTGCACGGGATGTTCGGGCAGGAGCTTCCGCAGAAGAATCAGATTCTCCGCCACGAAGGAGATGAACATCGTCCTATCCAACGCCTCACAGCGGACGAGGGTGGAAATGATCTCCTGCAGTTCGCTTTCGGTGAAGGCGCTCTTCAGCTCCAGCACCGCTACCTTTCCGTAGTCACGGCAGATTACGGCGTACTCCTCGGGGATAGGGATCACCAGATCGCCTCGGGTGGCAAGTCCGTGGGTATCGTTGAGCGTCAGGCTGCGCAGATCGGCGAGGGTGGAGCTCTCCACGGGGATGTCGGTAGCGCACACTCTGCCGGTGCGGTCATCGTGAATGAGCACAAACCCGCCGTCGGCGGTGCGATGCACATCGGTTTCGATGCCATAGTAGCTGCGATTGGCGGCGGCAAGGAAGGCGGCGTTGGTGTTCTCCCGCTCCAGTGCAGATGCGCCGCGGTGGGCAACCATACGGGTGTTGCCCTTACATTCGATTTTAATGGTATCCATAATTCCTCCTAAAAGCGATTATTCCTCGGATGTTTCACTATCCGCAGGGAAAATATATCGTAAATTTCCCGCACAGGGGACAAAGGTTCCGTCAAGATAGCCCTTGTAAGCATCGGGGCCAATGTATTCGGAGCGGCTCGTATCCATACGATAGGTTTTGCGGATAGTTCGATGGATGAAGTTGAACAGCTTCGCAAGCTCCTTTTCGTGGGGTTTGGGCATCCACTCGCATCGCTCACGATCAAAACCTTCTTTGGCGTACCAGAACCGTCCGCATTCGTATCCGTTTTCAATGGCAGGAAGCGGATCGGCGGTGGGGCGAGGCGAATATGGCGGGCACCATCGACGATTCATGCTGAACTCGATGACCTCCGAATTGCTCTGATCCAGAAAAGGCGTGCCGTCATTGCTATGACCGATCACCAGCTGAGCGTTTGGGATGGCAATGGCGTCCACTTTTTTCCGCACAATATCGGCGGAGGCTTTGGGAGGATAGATTTCCACTATCTCTCCGGCATAATAACCACGGATGAGCTCCATTGCAACTTCAAGCGTAATCTCCTCGCCATAGTGATTGAGCAATACCCCGCCCTTCTTCACAATGGCAGAAAGAAGTACCTCCAAATCGACGGGAGTAGCGAAAAATCGGGTTTGTCTTCCCATCATAGCCTCCTGAACAGATTAATGTAGTCGATTGCGCGCCTTCAAAAACCGTCGCAATAGCACAATCGCGCCGATGAGGATGGCGTACAGCAGAGCCATCATCACGGGAACGACGCCTGCGCCCACCCACGCCACAAGCACGCCAAAGATCACGGGGAGTCCCAGCATCCCCACGTAGGCGGCTGAGACTTGGGTCCCCACCACCGCTTGGGAGGCGGCCACACCGAAGTTTTCGGGAGTGAGATGCATCATATTGGGATAGAGCGGTCCGTTGCCCAGCCCCACCAAGAAGAGAGCGAAGATGGCAACGACCGCAGACATCGATGAAGGGAGCGGAACGAACAGCAACAAAATCGCCGCCGCCACCGCACCTTGTCCGATGTCGATAATTCTCCAAGGCGACAGCTTCTTAGCAAGAAAGCCCGAGAGTAGCCGTCCCAGCGTCAGACCCACATAGTAGAAGGTGATACCCTCGGCAGCAGATTCCACCGAAAGGTGCTTGATGTGCACCAAGAAGGTTGCCCCCCAGGATGCACAGACGTATTCCAGTCCGCAGGAGGCGATGAAGATGAACCATACCGTACGCACGGCGGGATCTTTCACCACGTCCTTGGTCGATAACGGCTCACACGCCGCTTCTTCCTCCAGCAGTCGTGGAGGAGGCATTCGCTTCCACAGAGGCAGAGAGAGGAAGGCGATCAGCGCGATCCCCGCCTGCACGAAAAACGCCAGACGGTAGCCATCCCGCCAGCCGCCTGCACCCTCCAGCACCAGCGACATCAGATAGGGTGAGAGCGTAACCCCCACGCCGTAGAAGCAGTGGAGAAAGCTCATCTGCACTGCGCCGTAGTGGAGGGCGACGTAGTTGTTCATCGCAGTATCCACCGCACCCGCGCCCAGCCCGAGCGGGATTGCACAGAGGCAGAACCACCACAGATTCTGTGAGTAAGCCAGCGCGATCAGACCGACAGCGGTCATAGCGGTGCTGACGGCGGCGGTCATTGCCGTACCAAAGCGGCGGATCACCTTTTCGGCACAGAGGCTGGAGATGATGCTGAATCCCACCGAGCAGATGGTTACGATAGTAGAGGAGGACACGGGGAGGCCGAGATCGGGGTAGATGGCCGGCCAAGCCGTTCCAAAGAGAGAGTCCGGAATACCCAGACCAATGAACAAGAGATAGATTACAATTAACAATAGGGTTGCCATAGTACACCTGAGACAGTTTTTCTGCCCTCATAGTAGCACAGGTTTGAAAAAAAGTCAAGGGGATTTGGGGAAATCGGGCTCTCTTGCCAACTCTGCAGTCGCTTGAGGGTGGTTAGGTGGGAGGCGTTTCTTCTTTTCAGAGGTACAAATCCCTCCCGAAGGTCGGGATTTGAATTAAATGTATTTCTCTTACTTTCTGTGTGAACAGAAAGTAAGCAAAGAATCATTTTAGGGGCTCCGCCCCTAAAAGTCACCCCGAAAGTCGCGCCTGAGGGCGCTCCATGGGAAGAGGCGTTTCTGTATTCAACAGAGTTTGCGTGCTGTGCAAATGGGTGTCGTGCATCTATACCAAGACTCTTCCCTTCCCGTGATAGACTTCAGCTACACCAATCCTAAATCGCTTCTGCCGCGAATCATTTGTTGTTCTTAGTCTGTGCAAACATCGCAAAAAAACGCCCGCAAATATATTGCGGGCATATTTATAAAGTTTTGGGAAGTGCAGAAACCTTTTTGCAAAAAGGTTTCTGCCGGAGTTTGAGGCGGAGCCTCAAATGCAATTAATTCATCTCCAACAATTTCTGCTTGTCGGCTTGGAGGCGATAAAGGCTGTAGTAGCGGCCCTTCTGCTCCAGAAGACCGGCGTGACTTCCCTGCTCCACGATCCTGCCGTGGGAGAGGACGATGATATTGTCCGCGTGCTGGATGGTGGAGAGACGGTGTGCAACCATCAGCATCGTGCCGATATTCATCATCTTTTCCAGCGAATCCTGGATCAGCAGCTCGGTCTCGGTGTCGATATTGGCGGTGGCCTCGTCCAGAATCATCACCGCAGGTCTGTGCAGGATGACACGGGCAAAGGAGAGCAGCTGGCGCTGACCTGCCGAAAAATTGTTGCCCCGCTCGCGGACCTCCTCGTCCAGACCGCCGCTGAGGCGATTGATGAAATGGTCGGCGTTGACGTACTTGCAGGCCTTGTGGATCTCATCGTCAGAGATGCCCTCCAGCCCCAGTAGGAGGTTGGAACGGATGGTGCCCGAGAAGAGGAAGACGTCCTGCAGCATCTGTCCGAAGTGACGGCGCAGCGATGCGATCTTGATTCGCTTGATGTCGATGCCGTCGATCAGGATCTGTCCCTTCTGAATGTCGTAGTTTCGACAAAGGAGGGAGAGGATGGTGGTCTTGCCCGAGCCGGTGGAGCCTACGAAGGCCACCGTCTGCCCTGCCTCCACCTTGAAGGAGACGTCTTTCAGCACCCACTCGCCCTCTACGTAGGAGAACCACACGTTCTTGAACTCGATCTCGCCTCTGACCTCGGGAAGCTCGATGGCATCCTCCTCATCGGTGACACCGGGGGCAATGTCCATAATGGTGAAGATCTTCTCAGCCGATGCAAAGGCCGATTGGAGCCAGTTGAACTGCTCTGCAAGGCTCTGAATGGGGTTAAAGAACTTGGAAATGTAGAGGTAGAAGGTGACGAGTGTACCGCTGGTGATGGTCTGTCCCATAAACTCGGTGTTGTCGATGTAGCCCTTGCCGCCCAGATAGAGCAGGCAAAGCACCGACGAAATGTAGAGCATATAGACCAGCGGACGGAAAATGCCGAAGGTGAAGATCTGCTGACGCTTTGCCTCACCCAATTTGCTGTTTTTCTCGTCAAATTCTGCCTTTTTCCGCTCTTCGCGGTTGAAGATCTGAATGATCTTCATGCCCGACAGGTGCTCGGACAGGAAGGTATTGATGTCGGTGGTACCGTCCTTGACCTTGCGGTAAGCTTTTCGGGAAAACTTGCGGAAAACCACCGTAAACCAGACGATAAAGGGGACGAAGCAGAGCACCATCAGGGTCAGCTGATAGTTGAGTAGCAGCATTGCCGCCAGCACGCCAATGATCACGAAGCAGTTCTTCACCAGATTCACGATGATGTTGGTGAACATCATAGAAACGGCGTTAGTGTCGTTGGTGACACGGGTGACCAGCTTGCCTACGGGAATCTCGGACAGCTGAGCGTGTGAGAGCGATTCGATGTGGGTAAACACGTCCTCGCGGATGGTGGAAACGATCTTCTGTCCCGTCCGTTGCAGGACGATCGCCTGAATGTAGGAGCAGATCAGGGACACGATCAGAATGCCCGCATAGGCCAGCACGCCTGCGATCAGGTGTACCATTTCGAAATCATCCTTGAGCATCTCCTCGATACCGCCCACGATCAGGGGTGAAACGATATCGTAAGCGATGGAGAAGAGCATCAGTAACAGGACGAACACGAAGTTCTTCGCATAAGGCTTTGCATACTGCAGGAGGCGGCGGGTGATCTCGCCGTCCTTCATATTCCGGTCAAAGCCGATGGCTTCCTTTTGCCCACGGATAGTCAGATACGCAACGAGGAAAATGATCGAAAACACGCCCACCACGGCGCCAACGACCAGTAGAGGATAATAAGGATACATCGTTTACGCCTCCTTTGCCGCATCGTCCAGCTTTTGCAGCTCTACCATGCTCCGATAAGCGGGGCAGGTGTCCATCAGCGTGGAGTGATCGCCTACTGCCGTTACCCTGCCGTCTTCGATGAAGATGATCTTGTCCATCTGCTGAACGGTGGTGATCCGGTGTGTAATCAGCATGGTGGTCTTCCCTGCCCGCAGGGTGCGGAGATTGTCCAGGATCACCTTTTCGGTCTTCACGTCTACCGCGGACACCGAATCGTCCAGGATCAGAATGGGAGCATCCTTCATCAGCGCGCGGGCGATGGAGATTCTCTGCTTCTGACCGCCCGAGACGGTAACGCCTCGCTCGCCGAGAATGGTGCGATAGCCTTCCTTGAAGCCGGTGATATTGTCGTGGACGTCCGCCATCCTGGCGGCCGCCTCGATCTCGTCCGCTCCGCCGCCGTCGGAGGCAAGAGCGATATTGTTTTCAATGGTATCCGAGAACAGGAAATTGTCCTGGGGAACGTACGCCGCGTACTTGCGAACGGTCTTGATGGGAATTTGGTTGATGTCGTTACCGTCCAGGAAGATGGTTCCGTCGGGGACGGTATAGGTGCGCAGAATCAGATCCACCAGCGTAGTCTTGCCCGATCCGGTGCGACCGATGATGCCTACGTTCTCGCCTGCTTTGATGTGGAAGGAAACGTCCTCCAGCACGTCGGGATCACTGTCGGGATAGCGGAAGGTCAGGTTTCTGAACTCAATCTCGCCCTTCAAGGGTGCAGGCTCGCTCACCTCAGGAGTGTCTGCCACGTCGATGGGAGCATCCAGCAGCGCGCCAATGCGGTTCAGCGAGGCTTTGCCCCGAGAACGCATCTCGATCAGCTGAGATACTGCCATGATAGGCCATACGATGGCGGTAAAGTAGCCGATAAACTCCACCAGCTCGCCTGCGTCAAATTCGCCGACGTAGACCAGCCAACCGCCGTAGCCCAGAATCACGCAGACCACGGACTCGACGAAGAGGGTCACGAGGATGTGCAGCAGAACCGAGGTCTTCACGAAGGTCACGTTGGCATCCTCGTTCTTTTTGTTGAGCTTCTTGAAGGACATCAGCTCCACGGTCTCTTTCACGAACGCCTTGACCACGGCGATGCCCGAAAAGCTCTCCTGCGAGAAATCGGACAGCGAGGAGAACGCTTCCTGCCGCTCGTCCCATTTTTTCTCCATAGTGTGCCCCACCACGGTGGCGATCGTCAGAAGGAGCACCATGGGAATCAGCGTCAGTCCGGTGAGCAAGAGATCCATCTTGCCCATTTTGAAGAGTGCCAGCACGCCCAGCAATACGGCATCCGCCATCATCATGATGCCCGAGCCGAAGCAGTCCTGCACGGTCTCCAGATCGTTGGTGAAGAGGGACATCAGATCGCCCACCTTGTGGTGCTGATAGTACTGCTGGGACAGATCCTTGCAATGGTCGAACATTCTGCCGCGAAGATCGGTTTCCACCTTGATGCCGGAGCCGAAGAAGCAGATGCGCCACAAAAAGCGTCCCGCTACCATAAACAGAATAACGAAGATCAAGGGCAAACAGATCTCGTCCAGCAGGAAATCCATATTGAACGGTACGGTTTCCCCGCCCAGCTTCACAACCCCCTTATTCAGGCCGTTGACCACCATACGGTAGTATTCGGGAACCTTCAGCTGGAGAAAATCCACCACGATCAGCGCGATGATACCCATCAGAAGCGTCGGCGCATAGCGGAGATAATAGCGGTTGATGTGTTTTCCGAACAGCAAGCGGAACACCTCTTTTCATAAAATGCGATAGTTTTTTCATTATAGCAAATACAGGCGGAAAAATCAAGGGCTTTTCAATCGTTTTACCGAAAATCAACAAATTCTCGACACGGGCAAAATCCCGCCCCGACGGTACGTCAGTGCGGGAGGAATGTGTAAGGGATCTATTCTAAGAAGCTGACCTTGACTGCGACCTTCTCGCCGTCGGAGGGATAGATGAAGTGGGTGGTCTCGCTGTCCTCGTAGTGATCGATACGGGAATTGCAACCTCGCCATGGACGAGGATAGGAGAGGCCTTGCGCTGGCAACCCACGCCTCGCGCGCGAATTGCAACGCCATTTCTTTCACCTCCACGTCTTACTGTTTTTACTGGCAACCCACGCCTCGCGCGCGAATTGCAACATATCGGCATTATCGCCGAGTGTGAGCGCAAGGCTGGCAACCCACGCCTCGCGCGCGAATTGCAACGTATCTCCTGCGATGCCTGCATACATTGAGCAGTTCTGGCAACCCACGCCTCGCGCGCGAATTGCAACTAATATCGGTGAGCCCGCATTTGATGCCCACAGCGCTGGCAACCCACGCCTCGCGCGCGAATTGCAACGGCTAAGTATGCATTTCACGTTATTCGGTTTCGGCCGTGGGGATCCTGAGTACCATGATCCTTCTCGCAACGTCCATTTTTCGTAAGAAAAATGCGTTTTGCACTGAAATCATTTCCTCGAATCGTTTCTTGCATTGAAAATCGGCTTCCGACTTCCAATCGTTTGCAAGTTGGGACATGCCCTGTCCCTCTTTTTTTCTGTTCACTTACGGTTCGCACTGATTATGCGATGCCAAAACTGC
>JAFTKV010000213.1 GCA_017453085.1 Clostridia bacterium | reverse complement strand
GAGAAGCATCGTCCGAGATGGTATCCTCGGAGAGGATGCAGCGGCGGATCTCCCGCTCCAGCGGCTGATTGGGGTAGATACGGGAGAATCGCTCGGCAAGGATGCCCAGGCGAATGTCCCGCCGTGCCGAATAAGCGTGCATTGACGAGGCGGAGGACAACAGGTCGGCAACGTCCAGCAGCTCGCGGGGAGTGAGCATTGCGCCCTTGCCCGCCCGCTCCACGCTGTCCGAAATGTCCTTGACCATGCCGAAGGAGGGGGTGCCGTGATGCTCGGTCAGCGACTTTGCATCGGCGGTCTCCTGCTGGAGTCTGGCGACTCTGACGGGATCGTCCTCGGGGGTGGCGCAGAGCGCCATCTCCCGTGCACCCGTGGTCTGCGCTGCAGCAGCCAGCAAGGACAGAATTTTATCGTATTCCAGTGTTTTTAATGCTTTCGTATAATCTTTCATAATTCATCATCAAGGGTTCTGCCCTTGAACCCGGTCGCTTTCTTGAGAAGAATTGTAATTTGGCTTTGCCGAATTACAGAGAGTTTGCCTCAGGCAAACTCTAAGCGATGCAAAGAGCTTTCTTAAATGGCGACAAATACTTGTCGCCGAAGTGATTATTTTGTTCCGCGCACAATCATGATGATAGACACGATAGTGTCCCACAGCTGCTCACCCTGATCGTACAGAGCGATGCGAGTATCATATTGGGCATTGACCCTTCTGCGCATCTCGTCGGTTTCGGCTATGGAAAAATGATCGGCTAACGTCGCAGCAACCGAGTCGATCGCTTCTATTGCGTTCTGTCGATTGGCGTTAATCATTGCGTGCGCCATCTCAGGAGGATACTTGGGATCGTCGGGAGTTAGATCCACGGTGGCGTACCCGGTACGGATCTCTTGAAAACCGTACTGCTTCATAGCAAGCGGAAGCTCCGCTTCGGTCATAGGATATTTGCAGACGGCATATTTCTCCATGGAATCGTCCAGCTGCGATACCTTTTGCCAAAACTGCTGTTCCGCTTCATCGGGCAGCAGGCAATTGGGGGTAACGTGAATCCCTTTTCTGGAGGAAAGCACCAAACAAACGCCGCCCGGTTTCAACACACGGTACTGTTCACCGTAAAAACGTGAGGGCTCGATATGCTCGCTCACCGTATTGGAAATTGTCACGTCGAAGGTGTTGTCAGCAAAGGGAAGAGCAGTAGCGTCACCCTCCAAAAAGGTAACGCCCTTCTCGCTTGCTTGGGCAAATCGAATAAACCCGCTATCCCGATCCAGCCCGATGACCTCCGCATCAGGATACCAACGGCGGAGTGCGCCGGACAGGGCGCCGGGTCCGCATCCGATTTCCAGAATGCGTAGAAGCTTGGTTTCATCTAAGTCAAACGCAACCTTGTATTGGGAGGCAAAACGATCGTCAAACCGCAGCTTGCGGGAGAGATATAGCGTGCCGATTCCTTGCACATATTTCGACCAAATTACGTTCATAGCAGATACCTTATTAAGGAGTTACTCCATCACAGATTTATAAAACCGCAGCGTGGAGGGCGTGTGCTCCAGATGGGTCAGCAGGTGCTTTTCGCAAAGGGAGGAAAGCTCCCACCGCATCTCCTCGTCGGCTTCAAAGGAGAAGAGCTTCTGCAGGGGCACCCGCAGCAGGGAACGAAGCAGGGGGAGCGACACCTCGATGGGATGAGCGGGAGGTGCACCCTCTTTCATCATGCATTCGGGGCAGATCAGCTGTCCCTCCTCGATAACGAAGGCGAAGGGCGGCTCGGACTTGCCGCACTTCATGCAGGCAAACAGATCGGGCGCAAATCCCATGATTGCCGCCAGCCGCCATTCAAATACCGCCTTCACGAACCAGATCGGCTTGTCCCGATAGCAGAGGACGTAGAGGGTGTTGAGCAAAAGCCGCAAAAGCTCCTCCTGCTCCTCCTCCTCGGTGGCCACCTGCATTGCCACGTCGGCAACGTAGCCGGCAAGGGCAAAGCGGGTCAGATCCTCCCGCAGGGGATAAAAGGTCTCCTCGGGCGTGCCTTCTTTGAGATACCACCGATCAGCCTTGCGCTCGGTGATGAACAGCTCTCCGTAGGAGAAGGGCTGGCAGATGGCGTGCCGCTGGGAGGACACCGATCGGCTGCCGGGAGCGGACACGGTGATCTTGCCGCGTCTGCCCGTGAGCACGGTGAGAAGATTATTGCCGTCGCCCGTGGGAACCACGCGCAGGACGATTCCTTTGATGCTTTCCTGTCTCGGCATACGGCTCACTTCCTTTCTGTATCAGCGCAGGCTCAGTCCTGATTTCTGAATCCGAAGTCGCGGATGATGAAATCGCTGTCTCTCCAGTTTTCTTTTACCTTGACCCACAGATCCAGGAAGACCTTCACGCCGAAGAATTTCTCCATATCCTCGCGGGCGTAGGAGCCGATCTTCTTCAGCATGGAGCCGCCGTTTCCGATGAGCATCCGCTTGTGGGCTTCCCGCTCGCAGAAGATCTCGGCACGGATGCGGATCATCTTGCCCTCTTCCTTGAACTCCTCGATGACCACGGCGGTGCCGTGAGGTATCTCGTTGTCCATCAGACGCAGGATCTTTTCGCGGATGATCTCCCCTGCGATCTGCCGCTCGGGCTGGTCGGTGAGGGCATCCTCGTCGAAGATCCATTCGCCCTCGTGGAGGAGCTTTTCCGCCTCCAGCTTGACGATGTTCACGCCGTCCTCCTTCAGCGCACAGATGGGCACCACCGATGCAAAGTCGAAGAGCTGGGCGTATTCGGTGATGACCTGTCCCACTTTCAGCGCGCTGGACAGGTCGGTTTTGTTCAGAACGAGGATGGCGGGGATGCCGTCCTGCTCAAAGCGGCGAAGCAGCTGCTTTTCCACGTCACCGGGAGCGCGGGAGGCGTCGGCGACCAGGATCGCCGCATCCACGTCGGCCAGAGCGGTGCTGACCGCCTTCACCATCACGCTGCCCAGACGGGTTTTCGGAGAGTGCATACCGGGGGTGTCCAGAAAGACGAACTGATTCTCGCCCTCGGTGAGGATGCCGGTGATACGGGTACGGGTGGTCTGGGGCTTCTTGGAGACGATGGCCACCTTTTCGCCCAGAAGGGCGTTGAGCAGGGTGGACTTGCCCACGTTCGGTCTGCCGACGATGGCTAAAAATCCGATTTTTTGCATATCTATCATTGGCGGCTGGATGCCGCATCCTTTCGGTAAATTGGTGATAACACCTTAGTATAGCACTTTTTGCGCCATTTTGCAAGGGTTTTAGGCAAATTTGCGGTAGAGAGACGGTTGATGCTACAGATATACGTTCCGTAGGGCGGGGGCTTGCTCCCGCCGCTCCTATCGTATTTAGTAGATGATTGACTTTTTGGCTTCTGCCGTGAAGACGATTCATAATACTGATATCGTTCGACGGCGGGAGCAAGCCCCCGCCCTACGAGGTCATTGTCACCTTCCAATCCCCATCTTTTCCAAAATCTCCTCCTGCCGTATGAACATATCTGCCTCGTCCTCGGGGGAGGTTTCGTGATCGTAGCCCAGCAGATGAAGCATGGAGTGGACGGTGAGGAAGGCCACCTCCCGCTTCAGGGAGTGCCCATACTCCTTCGCCTGCTCGGCGGCACGCTCCATGGAGAGGACGATGTCCCCCAGCGCACAGAACTCGCCGTCGCCGAAATCCTCGTCGAAGAGAGGAAAGGACAAAACGTCGGTGGGGCGATCCACGCCGCGGCTGTCCCGATTGAGGATATGGATGGCGGCGTTGTCCACCAGCGTTACCGATACCTCGGCAGGGCGATCAAATCCCTCGTAAGCCAATGCCGCACGGATAGCGGAGTGCAAGAGGTGCTTCAGGGCAAAGTCGCATTTATACAAATGTTGCTCATTTTCAATATAAATCTTGGTTTTCATATCAGTTTCCGTTCTGTTTACGGAAGGTACGCACAGGGCGCTCTTCTCGGCTTGCCTTCTCCCGATCGTGCTTTTCGTACGCCTCGATGATCTTCATCACCAGTCGATGGCGCACCACGTCACGGGAGGTGAACTCGTGAATGGCGATGTCCTCGATGCCGCCGAGGATGCGGACCGCTTGTCCCAGACCGCTCTGGATACTGCGGGGCAGGTCGGTCTGCGACAGGTCACCGGTGACCACCGCCTTGGAGCCAAAGCCCAGACGGGTGAGGAACATCTTCATCTGCTCGGGGGTGGTGTTCTGCGCTTCGTCCAGAATGATGAAGCAGTCGTCCAGCGTTCGACCGCGCATATAGGCCAGCGGTGCGATCTCGATGATGCCTTTTTCCAGATTGCGGGCGTAAGCCTCTGCGCCCATCGTTTCGTACAGCGCATCGTAGAGGGGGCGCAGATAGGGGTCTATCTTGCTTTGCAGGTCGCCGGGGAGATAGCCCAGCCGCTCGCCTGCCTCCACCGCGGGACGGGTGAGGATGATGCGGGAGATCTCCTTGCGGCGAAGGGCGGTCACAGCCATGGCAACGGCCAGGAAGGTCTTGCCCGTGCCCGCAGGACCCACGCCCAGCGTGACGGTGTTTTTGCGGATCAGATCCACGTATCGCTTCTGTCCGACGGTCTTGGCCTTGATGGGCTTGCCCTTGGCGGTGATGCAGATGCAATCGCTGCCCATAGCATCCAGATCGCCTCCCTCGCCCGACAGGCACAGGGAGAGGGCGTACTCGGTCTTCTGCTCGTTGACCTCCTCGCCCACCTCCGCAAGCCGCTTGAGATGGGAGAGGGCGGCAATGGCAACGGCAACGTCGGCCTCATTTCCCGAAACGGCGATGGTGTTCTCTTCGCCCGACCGCAGGGAAATGCGCACCGACAAGCGGTTTTCGATGAGGATCACGTTGCGATCCATGCTGCCGAATATTGCGGCAGACTGCGCCGCCGACTCAATAGGAAGAAACTGTTCCATAAATTTCCTTTCTCATTTGGGGCTCAGCCCCAAACCCCGGTCAAGAACCTTTTTGCAAAAAGGTTCTTGACGATCTCCCAAAACTCTTGGGGAATGTATTTATATTTGTGTATTACGGTGTGCTCGGAAGTCCCGTCATGGGGACGCTCTCGGCAATGTCCGTGATGCAGTAGACCTGCCAGGTGAGTCTGACTCCATCGCCCGTATGCTCTACCGCGCGGGTCAGCGACAGGATCTCCGCCGTCCCCAGCTCCTTGGATACCAGCGCCGCCATCCGATCGCCTGCGATGGCCTCTGCCTCCGCCGCCGTGCGGGTGATGGTCACCGTTTCACAGCTTACCGTGAGCTCGGTGGCGATGGCGATGGGAAGCGGCGTGCCGTCGGGCAGGGTCAGCGCATCTTTACTTATTATTGTACCATAAGTTGGGGTCAAAATGCTACTGGTTTCGAAAAGTTTTATTGACTTTTTGAAAAAAATCAGCGACTTTTTCACCGCCACCTGACCGCCCGGACGGTTGATCTCCTCGGTGAGCGGAACCTCCACCGTGAAGCTGCGCTCTATGCGGGCGAAGACCTTGCCTGCCGCCGTGGTCAGCCGCCAGCGATCCTCCTCCATTTCGCACAGCCCCGAGATCAGCACCTGCCCGGGCAGGACCGCCTCGCCGGGCTTTACCATCACCTGTCCGTCGTAGAGCTCGATCCGCTCGATCAGCCCGCCGTACGCCGCCGTCAGGGACGAGGGGCGGTCGTCCTTTGGGGGAGCGTCGGGGAAAGCGGACTCGGTGACCTGCACCTCACAGCGGGTGCCGATGATATTGACGGCGATAAAGGCGATGCGACCGTCCTTCAGCATGACCTCCTGGGCGGTCACGATGGCGTCGATGGCGGGGATATAGCTGCCTACCTCCACGCCCTCGTCGGCAAGGAGGGCGAGCACCTCCTCCTCGCCCAGTTTTTCACAGCCCACCACGTGGATCTGCCAGAGAAAGAGCGATCCCGCAACCGTGACGGCGGCGGCGGAGCACAGCCCCAGCAAAAGCCCGAAGCGATAGCGAAACTGCCACAGATAGGGGGGCAGACCGCCGTACTCCACCGCCGACACGGTGAAGGAATAATCCGCCAGCAGGCGGAGCAGTCGCCGCTTTTGAAAGATGGGCACCAGAAAGGACAGCCCACCGTCCGCCGTTCGCTTTTGGGCGGCTACGTTGATCTTTTTGCGCAAAAACAGGGTGGCAGCCGCCTCCGCGCGACCGCTCAACGTGATTCTTGCGTAGCCCACCAGCAGGCAGAAGAGGCGGAAGATCATCGGGGGCAGAGCTCCATTCCCCGAATGCGCCCGCTGATCTGCATCTCCCCTGCGTAATAGCTTTTCAGCATCAGACCGCTGCCATCGATCCGCAGTCTGCCCTGGGAGAGGCGAAGCAGGATCACCTCGTCCTCGTAGACCAATACGCCGTTACAGCCGGCCACCGTCACCTCTCCCGGGACAAAGCTGACCGCAAAGCCCGACGTGGGGATTCTTTCTTTTTCCATAGCATAATCCTCCCGAAAAACTAATAAGATTGCAAAAAAAGTCTATTCCGAAAGGGGACGAAAGATGCCATGATGCCAACGAAATCTCAGAGACGACCATCCCGGGGGCTGCTTGGTGGGATCAGGGGAGGGAGCGGGACGGTCTGCCTGCTCCTTTTGTGGGGGCTGATCCTGTTTGCCTTGCGGGACGCCCGCCTGCTTGTCGAGACGGTCTCGGATGCCCTCTATCTTTGCGTGCGGCAGGTGATCCCCGTGCTCTTTCCCATTGCGGCAGCAGGAGGCTTGCTCACCTGCTTTGCGCCGCCTCCTCGTTTCATCTGCCGCCCGATCGGACGGCTGTTTCGGCTGTCCGATGCTTCGGTGGGCGTGCTGGTGATCGCGCTGGTGTCTGGCTTTCCTATCGGGGCGATGCTGGCGTCGCGCCTGTTGGAGGAGGGACGGATCGGCAAAGAGGAGGCCTCCCGACTGGCCGCCTACACCAACAACGCCTCCGCCGCCTTTCTCACGGGATGCGTGGGGGAGCGGTTCTTCGGCGACCGACGGCTGGGCTGGATCCTGTGGATCGCCACCACCGCCGCCGCCCTTGCCGTGGGGATTGGGATGGCACGCACCGCACCCCGTCCTGCGCACGCAAGGGAGCAAGGATGCGCTCTGCCCACACCCGCTGCGCTTGCCGATTCGCTGAAGGCAACGGGGCAGGGAATGCTGTATCTCACGGTTTTCGTAGTGTTTTTCGCAGTTTTCTCCACTTTTTTCAACCATTCGCTGGTGGCTCTCCTGCCCGATGGAGGGTGGACCGCACCCCTGGCCGCCGTCCTCACCGCCGTGCTGGAGATCACGGGTGGGCTGGCGGCGATTGCCGATCTGTCCCTGTCGCTGCCGCTTCGGATGGGGCTGGCGGGAGCGGCGGTGGGATTTGGCGGTCTGTCGGTGTTTTTACAATGTATGGCAGCGGGGCGGGCGGCAGAGGGGAGACGCCTCCTTCGTGCCCGTCTGAGGATGGCACTCCTGTCGCTTTTTTTGGCAACACTTTTGTGCTTTGCCTTGGGACGGCATTGACAAAACCGTCGCTTCGTGCTACAATAAAGTGAACGATTATCCCACTAAGGAAGTGAATTGCAACCGTGAAAAAGCCATCCGTATTCGTATTCGATATGGGCAGAGTTCTGCTGAGCTTCGACCCATCCCTTTGTATAGATCCCTATCTCTCCGATCCTGCCGATCGGGAGGAGATTGCCCGCGTAGCCTTTGCTTCGCCCGAGTGGAGGATGCTGGATGCGGGTACCATCACCGACGAGGAAGCCCTTGCCGCATGGCAGGAGAGACTTCCGGAGCGGCTGCGGGCACCTATGGCGGAAATCTTCGAGGATTGGCACCGCCATATGCCCGAGATCCCCGCAATGTGTGATCTGGTGCGGGATCTGCATGCTGCGGGCTATCCCGTCTACCTCCTCTCCAACGTCTCTCTCCGCTTTGCCAAGCTGAAGGAGTATTTCCCGGTCTTCCCCCTGATGCAGGGCTACGTGGCCTCTGCAGAGGAGCTGGTCTGCAAGCCCGATCGCCGCATTTACCAGATCCTGCTGGAACGCTACGGCCTGTCTGCCGAGGATTGCATCTTCGTGGACGATCTGCCTGCCAACGTGGAGGGCGCCAAGGCAGTAGGAATGCAGGGCTACGTCTTCGACGGCGATGCCGACAAGCTCCGCCGCACGCTGACCGAGCTGGGTGTAAATCTGCCGCCGCGCGTCATTCCGAACAAGACCGGTCTGGTGCTGGAGGGCGGCGCCCAGCGAGGCGTGTTCACCTCGGGCGTCTTGGATAAGCTGATGGAGGAGGGCTATCATTTCCCCTACGTGGTAGCGGTGTCGGCAGGTGCCTGCAACGCATACAGCTACGTGTCGTGGCAGAAGGGAAGAACCCTTCGCTGCATGCGCCCCTCCAAAGAAACCCAATACTTCGGCGCAGGAGAGCTGTTTCGCACAGGACGGCTGATGAATCTGGAAAAGGTCTTTTTCGGCATCCCCAAGCAGATCCCCTTTGATTTCGATAACTTCTTCGCCAGCGAAAAGAAGCTGGAGATCGTCGCCACCTCGGTGGAGACCGGCAAGCCGCATTATTTCCGTGTGAAAAAGTGCAAATACCGTCTGAGCCGCGTGGGAATGGCATCCTGCTCCATGCCGATCTTCGCTTCCCCCGTGAAGATCGCGGGCAAATCCTATTTGGACGGCGGCGTTGCCGATTCCATCCCCGTCGCCCGTGCGCTGGAGCAGGGCTGCGACAAGGCGGTGGTGATCCTCACCCGGCTTAAGGGAACCGCTCCCACCATTTCGAAGAAGATGCAGAAGGTTTATCGCCGCTATTTTCGCAAGAATCCCGAATTTGCCGATGTTTTCTGCCGTCGGGAGGAGATCTACAAGGCACAGCTGGAGCTGGTGGATCGACTGGAGGCAGAGGGAAAGATCTTCGTGATCCGTCCTACCGTTCCCACCGTCTCCCGACTGGAGCAGGACGAGGCAAAGCTCACCGCCTTCTATCAGCACGGCTACGATACCATGGCCGCGCGGATGGACGAGCTGAGAGCGTTTTTGGAAAACTGATCCGACCCGGATCTAAAACAGGAGATAACTATGGCTACTTTGCAAATGAGAATGATCTCTTCTTTGGAAAAGTGCTTCTACGACGATCCCATTGACAGCAAAGCAGAGAAAACGAGCTTCATCATGTTCCGCAACGAACGGCTGTCCTTTCAGGTGGCCTATCGGATGGACGACACCACCGTGGACATTCACCGTTGGTGCCCGATCGCATTGGGCGGTGCGCTGGCAGATTATGCCACCGTGCGGCTGGTGTCCAATGTGCTGAATATGTACCCCACCTATCCCGGAAAGCCGAACGGTGCGTTCATCCGTACCGAGCCGGGTGCATATCCCGACCTGCTGCGCCCGATGATCTATCCGAACGCAGTCTCGCTCCCTCATAACCAGACCCACAGCCTGTGGGTGGATATCGAGCTGCCCGAGAATTTTGCGGCAGGCACCTACGATATTTCCCTGTCTATCCTCCCCTATCCCGGCGCAGAGCCATGGGGAACGGTGACGGGACAGGTACAGGTGGTGGCGGCCGATCTGCCCGAGCAGACCCTGATCCACACCGAGTGGTTCTACACCGACTCTATTGCCAATTATTACAACGTGCGCCCCTTTTCCGAAAAGCATTGGGACTATGTGGAAAGCTACCTGCGCACCGCTACCCGCAACGGCATCAATACAATCCTCACCCCCGTGTTCACGCCCGAGCTGGACACCTACGTGGGTGGCGAGCGGCTCACCACTCAGCTGGTGGAGATCACGCTGCTGGCGGACGGCAAATATCGCTTCGGCTTCCAAAAGCTGCACCGCTGGATCGATCTGTGCCTTGCCTGCGGCGTGAAATACTTCGAGATCCCCCATTTCTTCACCCAGTGGGGCGCAGTCGCCACGCCTAAGATCGTGGTGAAGGTCAATCGCCGCAAGGTCAATTATTTCGGCTGGCAGGTTGCCTCCACCGATCCCAAATACGCCGACTTCCTGAAGCAGTTCATCCCCGCTTTGCTGCAGGAATTTGATGCCCGAGGACTAAAGGATCGGTGCATCTTCCACGTCTCCGACGAGCCGGGGCTTTCCCAGCTGGAGCATTACAAAAAATGCAGAGAGATGATTTCCCCTTACGTGGGCGATGCTCCCATCATCGACGCGCTGACCCATCTGGAGTTCTACACCGACGGCGTAGTGAAAAAGCCGGTTCCCAACACCCGAGGCGTGCAGGAATTTTACAATGCAGGCGTGCCCGGTCTGTGGACCTACTATTGCGGCGGCGGCAGAGCAGGGGAATCCAACCGCTCCCTCGCAATGCCCTCTGCTCGCACCCGCATTCTGGGCGTTCAGCTGTACCGCTACAACATCGAGGGCTTCCTCCATTGGGGCTATAATTTCTACAATTCCTGCCATTCCTACACCCCGATGGATCCCTATGCAGGCCCCGATTGCGGCTATTTCACCCCCTCCGGTGACTGCTTCTTAGTCTACCCCGGCACCGACGGCAAGGCGTGGGAGTCCATCCGCTTAAATGCGCTCAGAGAGGCAATGGACGACATCCGCGCCCTCCGACTGTACGAGGAAAAGTTCGGCCGCGAAGCAACCGAGGCACTCCTTTTGGAGGGCACCGACGGTGAGCTGGACTTCCTTCACTATCCCGACGATCCCGCCTATCTTATCCATCTGCGGGAAAAGATCGCAAAAGCGTTTGCATAAGTCTTCGCGAACCGTCGAATCTATCGAAAAAAACGAACGGTGGCAATCGGATATTGCTATTTGTGTTTTCCGGGTGTTCGTGTTATAATGTAAAAAGACGTTTTACTGTGGGAGGTACGTATGACGATACAGCAATGCAAATACGTATTGGAGATCGCGCGGATCGGTTCCTTCAGCGAAGCGGCAAAGCAGCTTTTTATTGCGCAATCCTCACTTTCTGCCGCTGTAAAATCCTTGGAACGGGAGCTGAACGTCCGCATCTTCGAGCGATCCAATAACGGCGTATATCTTACCGATGAGGGATCGGAGTTCGTGCGCTATGCGGAACAGATCGTAGCGGCGGACGAATTGGTTGCGCGCAGATACAACGCACCGTGCGAGGCGGAAAAGCTGTTTATTGCAACGCAGCACTACGATTTTATCGCCGACGTGTTTGGCAATTTCCTGAAAAATGCCTCAGCGGAGCGGTATCGCTACTCCATCAAGGAGATCGAGACCCACAACGTCATTCGCGAGGTGGAGACCGCCTACAGCGACATCGGCATCATCGCCATCAAGGACGGCGATTACGATATCATGAAACGCTACCTCAGCAAGCGGAATCTTCGCTTCACGCCGATTCTGAAGGCCTCGCCCCACGTATTCTTCCGCCGCAATCATCCGCTGGCGGACAGACAGCTGCTGAGCAGTACCGATCTCAAGGACTATCCCTACGTTTCCTACGAGCAGGGCGAGCAGACCTCCTCCTTCTTTACCGAGGAGCTGACCGACGCACTGGGGATGGAGAAGCACATCGAGATCAGCGACCGCGCGACCCTGATGAATCTGCTGCTGATCACCGACGCCTACACCGTAGGCACCGGTATCATGCCCTCTGCGCTGAATAAGGGAGACATCGTCAGCATCCCCTTTGACAGCAAGGAGCATTACATTATCGGCTATTTGCTGAACGATACCCGCAAGGTCTCACCGCTGACCGAACGGTTTATTGCATATCTGGATCGATCGATCCGTGAGATGATCTGATCCGTTGGAGGGAATAAGATGATAGCATTGGTGAAAAAATACCCCGAAAAAGGTCTGTGGATGGAAGAAGTACCCGAGCCTTCGGTGGGGGAAAACGACGTGAAGATCAAGATCCACAAGACAGCGATCTGTGGCACGGACCTTCACATCTATAACTGGGACGCATGGTCGCAGAAGACCATCAAGACCCCTATGACCATCGGTCACGAATACGTGGGCGAGATCGTGGAGGTAGGCAAAAACGTGACCGGCTGGAAGGTGGGCGACGCCGTATCCGGCGAGGGTCACATCGTCTGCGGCAGATGCAGAAACTGTCTGTCGGGCAACGGTCATCTGTGTAAGGATACCGTTGGCGTGGGTGTAAACCGTGACGGCGCATTTGCCGAATATCTGGTGATCCCCAAGGAAAACGTCCGCAGATGCGAGGAGGGCGTGCCCGAGGAAATGTACGCCATCTTCGATCCCTTCGGCAACGCAGTACATACCGCTCTGTCCTTCAATATGGCAGGCGAGGATGTGCTGATCACCGGCGCTGGCCCCATCGGCATTATGGCGGCAGCCGTTTGTAAGTTCGTGGGCGCAAGACACGTGGTCATTACCGACATCAACGACGACCGTCTGGAGCTGGCAAAGACGCTGGGTATTCAGCATACCGTCAACACCGCCAAGGAAGATCTTTCCGTGATCATGGAGAAGCTGAACATCCGGGAGGGCTTTGACATCGGTCTGGAAATGTCGGGCAGCGAGATCGCCTTCAACACCATGATCGATCACATGGTGCACGGCGGTAAGATGGCACTGCTCGGTCTACTCAAGAGCGATGCCAAGATCGACTGGTCCAAGATCATCTTTAACGGTCTGATCATCAAGGGCATCTACGGTAGAGAAATGCACGAAACCTGGTATAAAATGTCCGCAATGCTGCAGGGCGGCCTGGACATATCCAATATCATCACCCACAGAATGGACGTCCGTGATTTCGAAGAAGGATTTGCTGCAATGAACAGCGGCAAGTGCGGCAAGGTCATTCTGGACTGGACTCATATTCACGAGGAGGCATAAAATGAAGAAATCTGCACTTTCCATTTTCAAGGAAGTTTGCGAGGCCATCGAAAAGGACGGTCTGACCAAAAACGAAAAAGTAATCACCACCAAGCAGGGCGCAAAGGTGGGCCTGTCCGACGGCAGAACCGTTGTGAATATGTGCGCCAACAACTACCTCGGCCTTGCCGATAACGAAGAGGTTATCGCCGCTGCGAAGGCAAGCTACGACAGCCACGGCTACGGTCTGTCCTCGGTCCGCTTCATCTGCGGTACCCAGGATCTCAACAAGAATCTGGAGAAGAAGCTCAGCCAGTTCCTGGGCACCGACGATACCATCCTTTATTCCTCCTGCTTCGATGCAAACGGCGGTCTGTTCGAGACTCTGCTCACTGCAGAGGACGCTATCATCAGCGACGAGCTGAATCACGCCTCCATCATTGACGGTGTTCGTCTGTGTAAGGCACAGCGCTTCCGCTACAAAAACAACAATATGGCAGATCTCCGGGAAAAGCTGGAAGCTGCCAAGGATTGCCGCATCAAGCTCATCGCAACCGACGGCGTCTTCTCTATGGACGGTCTGGTAGCCGATCTGAAGTCGATCTGCGATCTGGCAGACGAGTATGATGCACTGGTGATGGTAGACGATAGCCACGCATCCGGCTTTATGGGTGCAACCGGCAGAGGTACTGCCGAGCATTGCGGCGTGCAGGGTCGTGTTGACATCATCACCGGTACCTTCGGTAAGGCACTGGGCGGTGCATCCGGCGGCTTCACCTCCGGCAGACAGGAGATCATCGACCTGCTCCGTCAGCGCTCCCGTCCATATCTGTTCTCCAACACCCTCGCTCCCGCAGTAGCAGCAGGCTCTCTCAAGGTGCTGGAGCTGATTGAAAACGATACCACCAGACGGGAAAAGCTTTTCCGCAACACCAAGCTGTTTGCCGAGAAGATCAAGGAAATCGGTCTGGACGTCATCGACGGCGGCACGCCTATCATCCCCATTATGCTCTACGACGAGCACAAGGCTGTTGAAATGGCAAAGCGGATGATGGAAAAGGGCGTATACGTAGTCGCCTTCTCCTATCCCGTGGTTCCCAAGGGCAAGGCAAGAATCAGAACTCAGCTGTCCGCTGCACTGTCCGAAGAGGACATCCTCTACATCGTCAAGTGCTTCAAGGAAGTCAAGGAAGACCTTGGCTGGTAAGCTTAAAAGACGCAGAAAACCCACCTCTTCGAGGTGGGTTTTGTGTATTATTTCAGCTTCTTTACAAACTCTTCCATCTTTTCCAGTGCGGTGGTGATGTGCCGCACGGAATAAGCGTAGGAGATTCTCGCAAAGCCCTCGCCACAGGCACCGAAGGCAGTGCCGGGCACGATGGCGACGTTGTTTTCGTAGAGCAGTCGGGTGCAGAAGTCCTCGCTGGAGAGGCCAAACTTGCCGATCTCGGGGAAGACGTAGAATGCACCTTCGGGTTCGAAGCATGGGATGCCGATTTCCCTGAGTCCCTTCACGATGAGCTTGCGGCGGCGGTCGTATTCCTCCCGCATATAAGCAACGTCCTCGTCGCCGTTCTGCATCGCCTCGATGGCCGCATACTGAGAAGCGGTGGGAGCGCACATAATGGCGTACTGATGGACTTTATACATCTGCGTG
>JAFTKV010000212.1 GCA_017453085.1 Clostridia bacterium | reverse complement strand
CTCGGGGCTTCGCCCCTCCTTCCGATTGCAAAGTCTTAACTAAACTCGTTACTTTTTTCTTCACTTTTTTAGTCTCACATCATTGACAAAACTACATTTTTGAAAAATATTTTCACTTTTTTCGCAGTTTTTTCGCCGGACGATCTATTCGGTCGCCACGGTGCTTTATCTTGTCGAAAAAGGATTTGACAAAATTCGCCTTCTGTTGTATAATGATGGTAACAAGACCGAAGGAGTGATCCTGTGACTGTAAAAACCAAAAAATCCCCCCGCTTCTGGTGGGCACTTGCCATCTTCAGCCTGATGGGGCAGGTGGCCTGGGTAGTGGAGAATATGTATTTCAACGTATTTATTTATAAAATGTTCAACGCCTCCGCCGCCGATATTTCGGCAATGGTGGCCGCCTCTGCCGTGACTGCCACCCTCACCACCGTGTTCATGGGCGCACTCTCCGACAAGGTGGGCAAGCGGCGCTTCTTCATTGCGTGGGGCTACATCCTTTGGGGTGTGTCCATTTTCAGCTTCGTGTTCCTCAGAGAGGATCTTATCGGCAAGCTGCTGCCCATGTCTGCTTCTGCCGCCGCCACCGGCGTTTCTCTTGCCATTGCACTGGACTGCGTGATGACCTTCTTCGGCTCCACTGCCAACGATGCCGCCTTCAATGCGTGGCTCACCGATTCCACTGACGAGGGAAATCGAGGCGCGGCAGAAGGAATCAACGCCATGATGCCTCTGGTGGCGATTTTGGTGGTCTTCGGCGGATTTATGTTCTTTGATCTGGCAAAGCCCGAGAGCTGGACGGCGATCTTCGCCATCATCGGCATACTGGTGCTGGCCATCGGCATTGCGGGGCTGTTCCTGATCGAGGAGCCCAAGATCGCACCTGCCGAATCTGGCTATTTCCGCAGTATTTTCTACGGATTTGCCCCCTCCACTATTCGGGCAAATCCTACGCTGTACATCGCACTGGCGGCGTTCATCGTGTTCAATATTGCCATTCAGATCTTTATGCCCTATCTGATCCTCTACTACGAGGTGTCGCTGGGCATGACCGACTACGTACTGGTGATGGCGCCTGCCATTATCATCGCATCGGTGGTGACAGCGCTGTGGGGCAAGGTGTATGACAAAAAAGGCTTTGCCTTCTCGGGACTGTTTGCCGTGGGCGGACTGATTGCAGGCTTTTGCGTGCTGTTCTTCACCCGATCCACGATCCCCGTGTTCATCGGCTCGCTTTTGATGATGAGCGGCTATCTCTGTGGCATGGCGGTGTTCGGTGCGCTGATCCGGGACAACACGCCTGCGGGGAAGTCGGGCATGCTTCAAGGCGTGCGGATCTTCTCCCAGGTGCTGATCCCCGGCGTGGTGGGACCTATGATCGGCAAGCTTGTGTTGGAGGGTGCCGATACCATTGTGAACGGCGACGGTACCACCTCCTTCGTGCCCACCGCCGATATTTTCCTTGCCGCGCTCATTGCGGCGGTGTTGGTGCTACCCTTCTTTGCAGTGATTCGGAAGGCGAAGAAATAACACTTGCTCACACCTCTGCGCAGGAGCATACATCTTCTGCTAATCCCAAGCCTTCCCCAGCGGGGAGAGGTGATGTTGCAGAAGCAACGGATGAGGTTGCCGTCTTTGACGGTGCAGACCGTTTGACGGGCGATTCGTGAATCGCCCCTACGGGGGTCTATGCTCGCCCCCATCCACAAAAGCTATCTCGGCGCAATCCGATTGTGCCTATCTTATATGAGAGAAGGAGCTACCCATGAAAACTCCCAGAACCGTCTCGCTTTCCACTCCATTTGAAGAACACATTACCAATCCGCCCTTCGCCTCCTATCCCCGTCCTCAACTGGTGCGGGATTCCTACTTCTGCCTCAACGGTCAGTGGGATTTCTCCATCCTTTCTTCCCGCGGGGAAGAGGAGCTGGGCAAGATTCTCGTCCCCTATCCTCCGGAGAGCCGACTTTCGGGCATCGGACGGCAGATCGGGCGCGGGCACCGCGAGGTCATGATCTACCGTCGCACCTTCACGCTCCCCGTGGGCTTTCGGAAGGGTGACGGGCGCATCCTTCTCCATTTCGGTGCGGTGGATCAGTCCGCCGCAGTCTTCCTCAACGGCCATCTGATGGCAACCCCCACGGGCGGCTATCTGCCCTTTGAGGTGGACGTTACCGATTATCTGATGGACAGCGAAAACGAGCTGCGGGTGGATGCATACGATCCCCTGGACACCGATCTCCCCTACGGCAAGCAGACCCGCAAGCGAGGCGGAATGTGGTACACTCCCGTCAGCGGTATCTGGCAGACCGTGTGGCTGGAGTGCGTGCCGAAGAATTACATCCGCTCCCTGCGGATCACCCCTACGCTGGAGGGCGTGACCATTGACGTGGAGGGCGGCGAGGATGAGAAGGTGCTGATCCTCCGTGGCGGCGAGGGACGTGCGGAGCAGATCTTCACGGGCGAGGGAGAGCACATCACGCTTACGCTTGAGAATCCCCATCTGTGGACGCCCGAGGACCCCTATCTTTACCACTTCACCCTGCAGTCGGGGGAGGACACCGTCCGCTCCTACTTTGCGCTGCGAACGGTCGGCATTGCGCAGGTGGACGGTCACGCCACGATGACCCTCAACGGAAAGCCCTATCTTTTCCACGGACTCCTGGATCAGGGCTATTTCCCCGACGGTATCTTCCTGCCCGCCACCGAGGAGGGCTTTCGCAACGACATCCTGCAAATGAAGGCCTGTGGGTTCAATATGCTCCGCAAGCACATCAAGATCGAGCCCGAGGTGTTCTACTATCTCTGCGATAAGCTGGGGATGGTGGTCTTTCAGGACATGGTGAACAGCGGCAAGTATCACTTTCTCGTAGATACTGCGCTGCCTACCATAGGCATCCGAAGAGCCTTTTCTCACCGTGTGTCGGAGCGGCGGCGGAAGCACTTCTTTGCGTGTGCCGAGGGGATGATGGATCGGCTTTACAACCATCCCTCGGTCTGCTACTACACCATCTTCAACGAGGGCTGGGGACAGTTTGACGCCGACGAGGTCTACGAGCGGCTGAAGGCGAAGGACCCCACCCGCATTTACGACGCCACCTCCGGCTGGTTCAAAAAGCAGAAGAGCGACGTGGAAAGCGATCACGTCTACTTCAAGAAGGTGAAGCTGACCCCTGTGGAGGGACGTCCCATGGTGCTGTCCGAATTCGGCGGCTACTCCTGCAAGATCGCGGGACACGCCTTCAATCTGGACAAGACCTACGGCTACCGCTATTTTGACGATCCCCAGGCATTTGAGGATGCGCTGGTGGCGCTGTACGAGGACGAGATCATTCCCCACATCAGGAAGGGACTCTCGGCGGCGGTGCTCACCCAGGTCAGCGACGTGGAGGACGAGACCAACGGACTGCTCACCTACGATCGGGCTCTCTTGAAGGTGGACGCCGATCGGATGCAGCGGCTGGCAGCGGAGCTGCACAGAGTCTTTGACAAGGCCAATCCCATGGAATAAACGAATGGATAACGATCATATGAAAATCCCTCCCAAACGGGAGGAATTTTTGTGTGGTGGGAGAACAGAGGGGGAGAGGAGTTCGGATGATCCCGATGTTGCTCACAGTCCAAACACTTCCCGATTTGTGCCGTAGAAGACGTCCTCGTGCCCCGAGATCAGCTGGCAAAGCGCCTCGAAGCGATCCCAAGAATCGTCGAAGTCGAACTCGTAGCTGTGTCCCCAGAGATAGAGGAGCTTCGGGGAATCCACCTCCGCCTCCAAAAAGGCGCGGCAGATCTCCTCGCACTTCCCGTCCTTCACGTGGAGGGTGGGGTTGAAGCGGTAGAGATTCTCCTGCTGCTCCCAGGAATAGGTAGAGGTGATGGTACGGCTGTATTTTACGCCCGTGTTCTCTTTTATCACTTTTGCCACGTGATCGTTGTTGTTCACGCCGCCGCAGGGGTAGGCCATGCCGATGATCTCGTAGCCGCAAATGGCGGAGAGATTCTTCCGATCCTCCTCCACCTGACGGATGATCTCCTCGTCGGGGAGGGTGGTGAGATTGGGATGGGTGAGGGTGTGCACCGCCACCTCGTGATTTTTGTACAGCGAAGCGACGATGGCAGGGTCCACTTTGTTGTGGTCGGCGTACGCCCCACGGCCGTTGGTCAGTCTGCCGGGTTTGCCGAACAGCTCCGAATTCAAGTTGAAGGTGCATTTGAGCCCGTAGCGATCCAGCAGCTCGATCAGGCGTGCGTCTTGGGTAACACCATCGTCAAAGCTGAGGGTGATGGCTTTCAGTTTTCCGTTGGGATACATACTACAATCCTCCTGTAGGGATATTCTTACTTGAATTGTAGCACTTTTCCACAAAATTGTCAATGGGCTTTTACGGGTTCGCTTTGATTGGCACGGATTGGGGCGACGTTTTTTTCTGTTGTGCCGCTTCAATGATGCGGGGAAGCGATTCGGGGGCGGGATTTTCGGCGGTGAGCGTCTTTGCCAATGCCTCTGCGCTGGCTTTGTCGGCAAAGAGGGCGGGATAGGAGCAGAAGAGGCGGGCATCTCGGTCGGGGAGCCGCCACACGTCGATGCCGTAGAGGGGACGGAGCTTGCCGCTCTCGTCGGGATGATGATCGGTGCGAATGAGGTAAATATATTTCATGATAGCAGATTCCTTTCAAGCAGACTAATCATAATCATATGCGGATTGCGGGAAAACTATGCCTGTCATCGACAAAAGCGATGGGTCTGCGTTGATAATTTCTATGTGATCCATCGGAGAAAACGATGGCGTTTGCCTTGACAGCATTTGCTCGATTTGGTATACTATGTACAGTCTTTGAATCAGAAAGGAATCCGCACCATGCCCCAAACTCCCCCTTTGATGGAACATCCCGCCGCAGGATCGACGCCGTTTGATCCCGTAGTCGCCGCTCGTCTGTTTGATCTGAGCGAGATCGCCGACGGAATCTCGCTGCAGCTTCGTGAGAAGGAGCGACAGCTTTTCTGGAACGGCAGGATCAACGATACCGATTTTTCGCTGATCATCGACCTTTCGGGTGCTGCCGGCCACACCTCGCCGGAGCAGATCGCAGTCGCCGCCAAGCTGTTTTGGTATTGCTATCCGCAGATGTACGCCCGCTTCGGTCTGCCCGATACGCCTACCCACGTGACGCTTCGGATCGAGGATTTCGGCTACGGAATTGCCGAGGCCTGGGACGATCAGGTGCATATTCACGATTGCTGGCTGATGGAAAACCCCACCGATTTCGATTGCCTCACTCACGAGTTTGCCCACACCGTGCAGGGCGATTGGCAGGACGGCTATATGCCGATCCACGAGGAGGACACCTACATGGTGGAGCGGTTTGCCGACTATTGCCGCTATTTGTACGCCTTCGAGAACGGTCGGTACAACGACACGGGCTGGGAGCTGCAGACCCCCGAGGGAGAGGGAAATCCCTTTGATGCGGTGCGCTTCTGGGTGTGGCTGGACTACACCTATTCCACTCCCGATCGGGATATCATCCGTGAGATGAACTGCTGTATTCATCAGCGTACCGAGGCGTATAACGAGGCTGCGTGGGCTCCCGACGGCTCTGCGTGGCAGGCGGTTTTTGCCGGCACCGGTGCGGCAGGGAAGGATCTCTTTGCCCTGTGGGAGGAGTATTTGGCCTCCGGCATGGCGTATCTCTCCTCCGGCGTAGCAAAAGAGGGTGAGACCGCTCCTCTTCTGCAGGCATTCCCCCTGCGGGAGGCGATCCGCGTCCGATATGCCGATGCTATACGCTATCTGAATGTGAAATGATCTTTGATTAGGGGAACCTTTTGAAAAAGGTTCCCCTAAAACCCCTCTAAAACTTTTATAAAGGGACGGCAAATACTTGCCGTCCCAGGCGAATCAAATCGTTAAGCCCTGCAAGTATTTGCAGGGCTTTTTCAAAAGTTTTGGTCGGTTAGTCGAAGCGGCCCGCTGAGCCTCTCCCCTCGTGGTATGCGGAATCGATTTTCGTTACCGCTCCCCGATTTCAAAAAAATTTCCGATCCAGACTCCGTAGCTGGATCGCCTCGGCGATGTGCTCGGCACGGATGGTGTCGCTACCCGCCAGATCGGCGATGGTGCGGGCTACCCGCAGGATGCGATCGTGTCCACGAGCCGAGAGCCCCAGTCGCTCGAAGGCGGCTTTCAGGATCATGGACGCATCCTCTGTGAGGGTGCAGTGACGGCGGATCTGGGGGGCGCTCATGGCACTGTTGGAGTGGATGGGCACCTCCTCTGCGGCAAACCGCTTGGCTGCAAAGGCGCGGGCGGCGTTCACTCGCTCACGGACGGCGGCAGAGGACTCGGCAGGGGTGTTGTCCGACAGCTCGTCGAAGGTGAGGGAAGGGACCTCGATCTGGATGTCGATGCGATCCAGCAGCGGTCCGCTGATCTTGGACATGTAACGGCGGATATCCTCCTTCTTGCAGGAGCAGGGATGGGTGGGATGGCCGAAATAGCCGCACTTGCAGGGGTTCATGGCCGCTACCAGCATCAGTCCGCAGGGGAAGGTGAAGCGTCCTGCCGCGCGGGTGATGGTGATCTCCCCGTCCTCCAGGGGCTGACGGAGGGATTCGGTCACCTGCTTGTTGAACTCGGGCAGCTCGTCTAAAAACAGCACGCCGTTATGCGCCAGCGAAATCTCGCCGGGCATGGGGATGGTGCCGCCGCCTGCCAGCGATGCCGAGGACATGGTGTGGTGAGGCGAGCGGAAGGGACGGGTGGTCACCAATGCACCGCCTGCGGGCAGCAGACCGGCGATGGAATGGATCTTCGTGGTCTCCACCGACTCTGCGAAGGTCATCTCGGGCAGGATGGAGGGGATGCGCTTGGCCAGCATGCTCTTGCCCGTGCCGGGAGGGCCGATGAGCAGGATGTTGTGTCCGCCTGCCGCGGCGATCTCGATGGCACGCTTGACCCGCTCCTGCCCCTTCACGTCGGCAAAATCGGGAAGCCCTGCGGTGGTGGCGGAGAAGTCGGGTGGGGTGAAGGTGGCCTTCTCCAGCGTTCCGCGGTCGTTGAGCGCGGCCACCAGTGCGGCGATGCTTGGCACGGCGTAGACCGTCACGCCCTCCACCACGGCTGCCTCCTGCGCATTGTCTACGGGGACGTAGATCTCGGTGATGCCTGCCGCCTTGGCCGCCAGCGTCATACAGAGCACGCCGCGGATGGCACGCACCTCGCCCGACAGGGAGAGCTCACCGACGAAGCACTTTTTCGACAGATCGCCCTTCACGATGCCTGCGCCGCCCAGGATCGCCATCAGCATGGCAAGATCGAAGGCGGAGCCGCTCTTCTTCATATCGGCGGGCGCAAGATTGATGATGATCGCACTGTCGGGGAAGAAGATGCCGCTGTTATCCGAGGCGGTGCGGATGCGCTCCTTGGCCTCCTTTACGGCGTTGTCGGGCAGACCGACGATCTCAAAGACCGGCATTTTATCGGACACGTCGCACTCTATGGTAACGAGCACGCCGTCCACGCCCAGCAGGGCGGCAGAGGTGGTTTTCGAGAGCATAATAGAATCCTTTCTTGTTTGGAGTCGGGGGAATGGAGCGAACCGCTTCGCGGATAGGCGATGGTCGGCGCATTCTGTTTTCACACCACATACCCCGTAGGGGAGCGCATTGCGCTCCCGTTTGAGCGGCTTCTGCCGAGGCAATGGTTGGTGCAAACGGGGATCTCCTCATCCGCCCCTTCGGGGCACCTTCCCCGCTGGGGAAGGTTGGAGTTGGTGCGGAATGTTCGCCCAACCCTCGTAGGGGGAGGGGCTTGCTCCTCCCGGTCGAACGGCTTTCGCCGAGGCGACGGTTGGGGCGCACCGTTTCCAAAAAACCGAAAACGGATAGTCCGATCGTTCGGCAGAGTCTCTCCCATCGGGGGGATGCGGAAAGGGCTTTCATTGTCTCTCCCCGATTCCCAAGCCGAATAGCTTGAGCGATTTGCGCAGTCTCTCCCATCGGGGGATGCGGAAAGGGCTTTCATTGCCTCTCCCCGATTCCCAAAAAGGAGGAAACGCAACCGTTTCCTCCTTTTCACTCTTAGTTGGAGATCTCCATTGCGATGCGGTAGACCTCTTTCATTTTTTCCAGCTTGGTAGCGCAGAATTGATGCATGATCGCCTTGTCCTCGTCAGAGTAGGGAGCCAGCAGCTTCTCCACGTCTGCCTTCTTGTAGCCGGCGTATTCGGACTTGAACAGCTTATCCAGCGCCAGTGCCCAGGTGATCTCGGAGGTGCGAATCTCGCCGTGACGGTAGCAAACGACCATGTTGCTCTTGCCGTCCAGCAGCATCTCAACCGCCTTGGCACCCATCTCGGAGCCCATCACGCGGTCGCGCAGGGAGGGAGAGCCGCCGCGGACGACATGCGCCAGGCGGGCAAATCTGGTCTCAATGCCGGTGACCTCTTCGATCTTCTTGGTGAGGTTCTCGCCGAACTCGCCGCCCATACCCTCGGCAACCATGACGATGAAGTTGCGCTTGCCGTCGGCCTTGGCAGCCTCGATGCGGGAGATGATCTCGTCCTCGGTGATGGCGATCTCCTTCAGGCAGATGGCGGTAGCACCGACTGCAACGCCGGTGTTCAGGGCGATATAGCCTGCGTTTCTGCCCATG
>JAFTKV010000211.1 GCA_017453085.1 Clostridia bacterium | reverse complement strand
TCTCTGGAAATGATCGTGGTAATAGTAGGAGCGTAGGTGGAGGGACGGCCAATGCCCATATCCTTCAGGAATTTGATCAGCGTTGCTTCGCTGTAACGGGCAGGCGGTTCGGTGAAATGCTGATTGGGGACGACGTCGGTAGTATTCAGCCGTTCGCCCTCGCCGAGCGGAGGCAGCTTCTTGTCGTCCTCCTCGCCGGACTCCTGCGCTTCGTACACCTTCAGAAATCCTGCAAAAAGAACCGAGGAGCCGGTGGTGCGGAAGGTATTGCTGTTGCAATCGATGTCCGCGATGACGGTATCGATCTCAGCGGAAGCCATCTGGCTGGCAATAAAGCGATCCCAGATCAGCTTATACAGCTTATACTGGTCGCCGGTCAGATATTTCTTGATCTTGGCAGGTTCAAAGGAAAGGCTTGCGGGACGGATCGCCTCGTGCGCGTCCTGTGCCTCGGAATCGGTCTTGTAGCTGCGGGGAGAATCGGGACAGTACTTTTTGCCGTACTTATCTTGAATAAACTGCTTGGCGGCTTCCTGTGCCTCGGGGGAAACGCGAAGGCTGTCGGTACGCATATAGGTGATCAGACCCTGTACGCCGCCGTTTTCCGCGCCCAGCTCGATGCCCTCGTACAGCTCCTGTGCCACCTTCATGATCTTGGAGGATTGGAAGTTATATTTGCGGGAGGCATCCTGAAGCAAAGAGGAGGTAGAGAAGGGAGGCTGGGGATTTCGCTTTTTCAAGCTGTTTTTGACGGTTTTTACAACGAAAGGATGATCCTTGCAGGAGGCCAGGATAGCGGCAGCCTCCTCGCCGGTATGCAGATCCTGCTTTTCACCGTTTTTACCAAAATAACGGGAGGTAAACTGTGCGCCGTCATCGTTCTGGTGATGCGCGGTGATGGTCCAGTATTCTACGGGAACGAAGGAACGGATCTCGTTTTCCCGCTCCACGATGATGCGGGTCGCTACCGATTGCACCCGTCCTGCGGACAGACCGCTTCTGACCGTCTTCCAGAGGAAGGGAGAGAGCTTGTAGCCCACGATACGATCCAGAATCCGACGGGCCTGCTGTGCGTTTACCAGATCCATATCGATGGTGCGGGGATTCTTGACGGCATCCTGCACCACTGCTTTGGTAATGGCGTTGAAGGTAACGCGCTTGATCTTGCTTTCGGGGATCTTCAGTGCAGTTGCCAGATGCCAGGAGATGGCCTCGCCTTCCCGGTCAGGGTCGGTTGCCAGATAAACTTCATCGGCGGTCTTGGTCATCTTTTTCAGCTCGTTGATCAGATCACCTTTACCGCGGATATTAATATAATGGGTTTCGAATCCGTTTTCAATATCCACACCCAGAGTGCTTTTGGGCAGATCACGGATGTGACCCTTGGAGGCTACGACCTTGTATCCGGAGCCCAGATAATTCTGTACGGTTTTGGTTTTGGAGGGGGATTCAAGGATTACCAGTTTCGACATATCTATATTTAATCCGATATACGGAATTCCTTTCAAGTAGTAATGCGGTAGTCGGATAAACCGACGGCTATCCCATACTCTGCAGATCGGATCGACAGAGTATGGGGCTTGTTGTTATTTCAGTCGTTGATACAGACCGCCGGGGAGACAGCGGACCAGTCCGCCTACCTCCAGCATAGTCATTGCGGAAAGGACGGTGGAGACCTCCTGTCCCTGCTTGGCGATGTCGTCGGCAGAAACGGGATGATCCAGCGGCATCAGCTTTAGGATATCCGCCTGAATTTTGCCAATGAATTTAGGCACTTCGATTTCTTCGGAAGCAACGTTATCTGCTTCCTCCGATTGATCCGTGTCGAAGGGGAGCTCGTCGATCACTATGGGCTCATCCGCAGGATTGATTGCCTTTTTCCGTTTGGATTTCTTTTCTGCGTTGGCCGACTGCTTTTCTTCCTCCGCCCACGCATCGTTAGCGGCTTTGGTGATCAATACCTTCGTTGCCTTCAGCACCTGCTCACGCTGATGGATGCCGTTGACAAAGCGGGGCAGGAAAACGGGAAGATTTTCGGTGCGGATGACGTTGGGATAGTAGAATTCGTATTCGATCAGAATATCCCGTGCGCAGGTGACCATCTTGGCACCGTCCTTGATCAGAGAGTTGGGCCCTTGGCTGTTTTGCTCATCCACCTTTCCGGGGAGTGCAAACAGATCACGTCCCTGCTGGCTTGCGGTGCGCGCAGTGATCAGAGCGCCGCTCTTTTCGTCTGCCTCCACTACCAGCGTGCCCTGACACAGACCGCTGATGATGCGGTTGCGGATCGGAAAATTGGAGCCAATGGGCGGAGTATCGGGCTTGAACTCGGTCAGCAGAGTGCCCGAAAGCGAGATCTCATCCATCAGAGGGCCGTTTTCGGGCGGATAGACCCGATTGATACCGCATCCCAGCACGGCGACCGTATGGCCGCTGGCATCCAGCGCGCCACGATGACAGATGGAGTCAACACCTCTTGCCATTCCGCTGACGACAATTGCACCTGCCATTGCCATATCACGGCTGATAATATAGCCTTCCCTCTGACCGTATTCGGTGATCCTGCGGGTACCCACAGTAGCGATGCAAACGTTCTTGTCAAAGTCGGGCAGCTTACCCTTGTAGTAAAGCAAAACAGGAGGATGCGGGATCGAGCGCAGACGTTCGGGATAAAGGGGACTGTCGTATGCCAGCAGACCTACGTTCTGGGTCATACACCAGCTGTAAATATCGCGGGTCTCGTCCAGCGACTTGTCAGCAAGCGCGTCGATCACCTCGTTTTTCAGACTGGGAACCTTTTCCAGCTCCTTGGAATCGGCCTTGAAAACGGCTTTGGCATCGTAAGAAAAATGTTTGAGCACTGTGTCAGTGGCACTTCCACCCGGAGATAGCCGCAGACTCAGCCACAGCCAGTATCTGACGTCAGACATCGAATCATTCCTTTCGGCAAAAATTAGTTCTATCAGAGCAGGATCTTTCCCATCTCCCACAAAAGCAGGGAGGATGCTGCAGCTACGTTCAGCGATTCGCTGCCTGGCTGCATGGGAATAATGACCGCATGGTCGGTACTCTGTACCAGATCGTCTGGCAGACCGTGTCCCTCGTTGCCCACCACAAAGCAGGTGTCGGAGGTGATCTCAACGGTGCGGACGTCGCAGGCGGTAGGAGTCAAAGCTGCAGCATACACGCTATACCCCGCCTTTTGCAGGGCGTTGACCGATCCGACAGGGTCGGCAACGGTCAGCGTGGGCAGGGAAAAGAGCGCTCCCATAGCGCCGCGAATGGTGCGGGGGTGATAGAGATCGGCGCAGTCGGAGCTGAGGATCAGACAGCCGATTCCCATTGCCCGCGCAGAGCGGATGATGGTTCCCAGATTGCCGGGATCACGGACGCTGACCGCCATAAAACGGCTGCTTTTTTCGGTCATATTATATATTGTAGCAAATTTATGCAATCTGTCAAGATGTCTTGCTACGCAAAACACCCCTTCGGGTGAATTTTCTGTAGAAATTTTTTCGTAAACGCTCCGAGAAACGGTATATTGCTCAACACCGTCGGGCAGATCTTTCAGAAGAGCAGTATTCTCCTCGGTCACGAATACCCGTACCAAGGGAGCGTTTTGGCGGATCGCTTCCTCCAGCAGCTTTCTTCCTTCAAAGAAAAAAAGCTTTTCCCGCTGACGGTGCTTGCGATCCTGCAGCTTTGCCGTCTCAATAATCAGTCGATTTGCGCGGGATGTGATGATTTCCATAGTTGCCTCCAAAGGCTGAAAATACGAAAGAAACCCGCGCGCGGGAGAGTTTGTGCTCTCCGCGCCGCGGGTATAAATTGCTTCTTACAGAGCAGCCTTAGCCTTGTCGCACAGGGAAGCGAATGCATCCTTGTTAGAGACAGCCAGCTCAGCCAGCATCTTACGGTTCAGATCGATGCCTGCCTTCTTCAGGCCGTGCATCAAGGTGCTGTAGTTCATGCCGTTAACCTTTGCCTGCGCATTGATACGAGCGATCCACAGCTGACGGAAGTTTCTCTTCTTCAGCTTTCTGCCGATGAATGCGTAGTTACCGCTCTTCATTACAGCCTGCTTAGCCATCTTAAAGTGATTGCTCTTTGCACCCCAGTAGCCCTTCGCAGCCTTCAGTACTTTCTTTCTTCTCTTGCTCGTCATCAGAGCGCCTTTTACTCTTGCCATTTTACGTAATCCTCCTTAATAATCTGTTGTTCGCTTTCGCTTAGTGCTGCTGGATCAGAGTCTTGATAGCAGGAGCAAAGCTTTCGCTGAGGTATGCACCGGTACGCAGCGCTCTCTTGCGCTTCTGGGTCTTGAGACCCAGGTTGTGACGGTGGTGGGAATGGTTCATTTTGACCTTACCGCTCTTGGTGAGGGAAAATCTCTTGGCAGATGCCTTGTGAGTCTTGATTTTTGCCATGGTTTGTTACTCCTTTCGATCTTGCGATGCGTAAAAATGTTATTGTTTGGCTGCCGTTTGCTTCATGGGGGAGATGAACATCGTCATCGAGCGGCCTTCCATAACGGGGGCCTTATCGATGTTACCCAGATCTGCGACGGCTGCGCTGAATTTCTCCAGCAGGGAACGTCCCACATCCTGATAAGCCATCTGTCTTCCTCTGAAGACTACCATAACCTTCACTTTGTCGCCGCTGGTAAGGAACCGGCGTGCATTGTTGACCTTGGTATTGAAATCGTTCTGTTCGATCTGGCATTTCAGCTGGATCTCCTTGATATCAACGCGTTGCTGCTTTTTCTTGGCTTCCTTTTTCTTTTTGTCCCGATCGAAGCAGTACTTTCCGTAGTCCATAATACGGCATACGGGAGGTTCGCTGTTCGGGGCGATAAGGACCAGATCAAGCTCCTTGTCGTAAGCGGCATTCAGTGCACTGGCCAGACTGAGAATACCAAGCTGTTCGTTATCCGCTCCGATCACACGTACCTGCTTGGAACGGGGGAAGGAAGAGGAAATAATTTCTTCGTTGACCAAATGCTCTTTTTCGTTAGTAGGTTTGATTGTGAAACACCTCCATAGTGAAACAAAAAATGTGCGGCAGTCCACAAACTCCGCACAAACAACCCCCGCCCACAAGAGACGGAACTATGTGATAACCGTATCGGCATGATGGTCATACGGTGAGAACGGAATTCGTGTTCTTCTTTTACATCGGGTAGTATAGCACATCATTTTCCGTTTGTCAAGGGGGTGTTCGAAAAAACTTTATAAAATTTTCAAATTTTTCTCGCGATTCGCTCTTGTTTTTCGGTGGCGTGTGTGTTACAATAATATATATGTGGTTTTTGTAAGAAAAGGAGTGGTGTTCGTGCGATCCAAACAATCGAGAAAGCTGTTTTGGGGACGGACGATCGTGTTCGTGATCCTGTCGGTATTGGTCTTTGCCGTCCTGTGCGGATTGTGCGCGTGCTATATCTGGCTTTCCACAAGCCTGCACGGCTTCTCCTTTGCCGATACCTATACCTATAAAATGGGCATGGAGTCCACGTCGACGCGCCGGCTCGAATCGTTCGAATATCAGATTGGCGACGTGGGAGATTCCCCCGTAATATACGTGAACTTTTCCGCATTGCAGAAATATTGTGCATTTTATGAAAGCGGAGACCGCAAGGTGCATCGTTTCATTCTCCCCTCCGACCGATCTGAGTTTACCGTGACCGTGGGCAGCAATCGCGTCGAGCTGAACGAAAACGTGATCTATATGGAAGCACCTGCCGTTATTGATGGTGATTCTCTCTATCTGCCGATCAGCTTTCTCGATCATTATATTATAGGAATAACGGTGGAAAATGAAGTTTCCGAGGTGAAGAACGAGGAAACCGGTGAAGCCGAAACGGTAGTGGATGAATATACTTTCATTATCCGTTGCAGCGACGAGGGAGAATATTCGTTGCTGCTTGACAAGGCTGCCCCCGCTGCACCTATCGATCGCTCCGAATTGGAGAAATAAACGCAATTCATCAAAGGGAAACAAATACAAATGAAAAAACGTCGTAAAAAGAAAAAAGCACTTCCGTTGATCGCCGCCCTGTCGGTGATTGCGCTTTCCGTAGCCTTGGTCGTACTGGCTATACAGGTAATCGCGCAAATCGGTTCCGGAAGCGAGACTGGCGCCACTACGGCAACCGGTAAGCCGGAGCCGGTGTTGCCTCACGATACGACCGATCCGTCTGTAAACACCAAAGCCCCTGATCTGGCGACGACTCCCTCTGTAATCACTACGCCTGCACCGGTGACTACTCCCGCAGTAAGCGTGACCGAGCCGCCAGTGACTACCGAGCCGCCTTCTCCGATCACCACGACGGAAAAAATTCCCGAACCGACACCGGTGGTGGATTACGTGTATAATGTGAATATGGAGAAATACGAGAAATACATCGATCCCACCGGCGATTTGTGGGACGATGCGTATCTGCTGCTGGTCAATGCAGCCAACCCGATCGCCAAGGGTACCGAGGACGGATATGACGTCCTGTCGCACCGCTCTAAATTCTCTTCCTGTAAGGATTATGAATATACTCACTATTCCTCTCTTTACTTCAATGATACTGCTCTGCAAGCACTGACGGCAATGTTTTTGGAGGCGGAATCGCAGGGAATCAAGACACTGGACATAACCAGTGCCTATCGCAGTTATTCTAAGCAGAGCAGCATATTCAACAGCAATTGCAACAAGACCTATCATTGGATGTGCGATGATGAATGGTGCGCTGCCGATTGGATCGGCAAAAGCTCTACCTGCCCGGTGTGCGGCGTGAAAACCTCTAATAATACGCTGGAGATCACTCAAGAAGAAAAAGAGGCCAACGTAGCAACCTATTCTTGCGCGCCCGGAACCAGCGATCACCAGACAGGGCTTGCGGTGGATATTATTCAAAGAAGCTTGCCCAGCCGATTTGACGGTCTGATCCAGGAGTTCGGTGAAACCGAAGCAGGGAAGTGGCTGGCGGCAAACGCCAAGTATTTCGGATTCGTGCTCAGATTCCCGCAGGACAAGGAAGACATCACGGGGATAATCTACGAGCCCTGGCATTTCCGCTACGTCGGTCGCACCCACGCCATGGCGATGGATGAGATGAACCTCTGCCTGGAAGAATACGTGGAGTATCTGCACTCCACCGGATATTTTCAATAAGCTTTGTGCGTTTACGCTTCAGCCTTGACAAAATTAGCAATTAAGCGCAAAAATATTTTTTGAATTTTGGCTATTTTGCCTATTGCAATTTGAAAAAGAACCTGCTATAATAATGAGGCTGAAGCGAATAAGGCCTGTTGGTCAAGCGGCTAAGACGTCGCCCTCTCACGGCGAAAACATGGGTTCGATTCCCGTACGGGTCACCAGCAAAACGCACACGATCGTGTGCGTTTTTCTTTTTTTAATTTGTATCACGATATTGTGCAAATTTGTATCCAAAAACAAAATTTTTCGTTGTATATTGCCAAAAATCAATTTTGCCGAAAATATTTTGACAAAACGGGTTGACAAACGAATAAATTTCTGTTATAATGCCGTAAACTGCAGATTACAGAAATTGCTTCGTTTTTCATCGGCATCTGCCGAATATATCTTTTGTAATTTTTTGAAGGAGAAGAGATCCTTTGATAGAGGGGATTTTCAAACAAGATCAATGAAGTATAATGCAATCGTAGGACAGTCGGGCGGACCTACCGCCGCCATCAACGCAACCCTTGCAGGCGTGATCTACGGAGCGAAGCTCTCAGATGAGATCGAAACGCTGTACGGTGCCTTCAACGGTATCGAGGGAATGCTAAACGAGAATCTGTGTAATCTGTCGGAGATTTTCACCGACAATCGGGATATTGAGATCCTGACACAGACTCCTGCAGCTGCGCTGGGCTCCTGTCGGGTTAAGCTTCCAGATCCCGATAGCGAAAAGGGAAAGGAAACCTTTACTCACCTGTTCCGTGTTTTCGAGAAGTACAATATCCGCAGCTTTTTCTACATCGGCGGTAACGACTCTATGGACACGGTGGCAAAGCTCTCTAAGGCATCTGAAAAATTTGACTATCCCATGCAGTTTATTGGCGTGCCCAAGACTATCGACAACGACCTGTGCGGTACCGACCATACCCCCGGCTTCGGCAGTGCAGCTAAGTTTATTGCTGCATCCATGCAGGAGGTTCTCCGTGACTGTGCGGTTTATACCGTAAAGGCCGTCACTATTGTAGAGATCATGGGGCGTGATGCGGGATGGCTCACCGCCGCTGCATCGATTCCCGCGATCCTGTCCAATCACGCGCCCGACCTGATCTATCTTCCCGAGGTTCCATTCGATATGGAGCAGTTCCTTTCCGATATCGAAGAAAACTTCAAGACTCATCCCGACGTGGTGATCGCTGTTTCCGAAGGTATTCGCTATGCAGACGGCCGTTACGTTGGTGAGGGCACGCAGACCGGTGCTACCGACATTTTCGGCCACAAGTATCTGGCAGGTACAGCCAAGGCGCTGGAATTCGCCGTCAAAGAACGTTTCGTCTGCAAGGTGCGTTCCTTCGACTTCAACCTTCCGCAGCGCTGTGCCGCTCACATGCTGGCTAAGGCGGACGTGGAGGAAGCGATTGGCGTGGGCAAATACGCCGTACACTGTGCGGATAAGGGTATCAGCGGCTGTATGATCGGTTACGTGCGTACAGATGCACCGTACACGATCTCTTACCGTCCCGTGCCCGTTGCGGAGATCGCCAATCAGGTCAAGGCCGTCCCCCGCGAGTTTATCAACGAAAAGGGCAACTATGTCACCGAAGCGTGTCTGGACTATCTTCTCCCCCTGATCCAGGGCGAGTATCCTACTATTTACAAGAACGGTATCCCGCTTCATTTTGACCTGAAAACTCCCAACACTCAGCTCAACAAATTCAAATTAAGATAAATGCCGCCGCACAGGCGGCGGAATGGAGAAAATTATGCGCGTTTACAACTTTTCCGCAGGACCTTCCATGCTTCCTCTTTCCGTACTGGAAAAGGCAGCCTCCGAGATGACCAATTACCGCAGCAGCGGAATATCGGTTATGGAGATGAGCCACAGAACTCCTCTGTACGAGTCGATTCTGAATAAGGCAGAAGCAGATCTGCGTACGCTGATGGCAATTCCCGACAATTATAAGGTTCTGTTTTTACAGGGCGGTGCGTCCACCCAGTTTGCGGCAGTTCCCATGAATCTGCTGAACGGCAGTGGAAAGGCGGATTACGTTGTAACCGGTCAGTTCTCTAAAAAGGCAATGCAGGAGGCTGCCAAGTACGGAGACATCCGCAAGGTTGCTTCCTCCGAGGACAAGAATAACACTTACATTCCTCGTCTGACCAAGGAGGACTTCCGTCCCGACGCCGACTACGTCCACATCTGCTTTAACAACACCATTTACGGCACCAAGTGGGATTACATTCCCGATACAGGCGACATCCCGCTGGTGGCTGACCTCTCCTCCTGCATCTTGTCCGAGCCCGTGGACGTATCCAAATTCGGTCTGATCTACGCAGGTGCCCAGAAGAACATGGCTCCCGCAGGCCTTACCATCGTCATCGTCCGTGAGGATCTGATCGGCAAAGCCCGTCCCGAAACGCCCGCAATGTTCGACTACAAGCTGTTGGCAGACAATAACTCCATGTACAACACACCCCCTTGCTACTGCATCTATATGGCAGGTCTGGTGTACGAGTGGCTGCTGGAGATGGGCGGTCTGTCCGTAATGGCAGAGAAAAACCGCAAGAAGGCGGCTTTGCTGTATGATTATCTGGACAGCCAGAGCTATTACACCGCTCCTGCAGAAGCATCCGCCCGCTCGCTGATGAACGTGACATTCGTCACCGGCAATGCAGATCTGGATAAGCTGTTTGCCAAAGAGGCCGAAAAGAGCGGTCTGTGCAGTCTGAAGGGTCACCGCTCCGTAGGCGGTATGCGCGCTTCCATCTATAACGCAATGCCCTACGACGGTGTCGTTGCGCTGGTTGAATTTATGAAAGCATTTGCCGATAACAATCCCAAAAACTGATCCGAGGTATCCCATGAAAAACGTACTCCTGATGAATTCCATTGCCGATAGCGGCATCGAGCAGTTCGACTATACCCGCTATCATCTGTCTACCGACGAGGAAGATCCCGATCTGATCCTCGTCCGCTCCGCATCGCTTCACGACCGTGAGGTGAACCCCTCTCTGAAGGCCATCGGCAGAGCAGGTGCCGGCGTTAACAACATCCCCGTTGAAGCCCTGGCAGAGAAGGGCGTCGTCGTCTTCAACACTCCCGGTGCTAATGCTAACGGCGTTAAGGAGCTGGCTATTGCAGCCCTCCTTCTGTCCGCCCGCGATATTTACGACGGCATCAAATGGGTCAACTCCCTGGAACCTTCCCCCGAGGTCGCAAAACGTGTGGAAAAGGAAAAAGCACGCTTTGCCGGCATTGAGCTGGCAGGCAAAACGCTGGGCGTCATCGGACTTGGCGCGATCGGCGGTATGGTTGCCAATACCGCTCTGGAGCTGGGCATGAAGGTCATCGGCTACGATCCCTTTATGAGCGTAGAAGCTGCGTGGAAACTGAGCAGCAATGTGAAAAAGGCATCCGGCTTCGACGAGATCTACCGTCGCAGCGACTTTATCTCCATTCACGTTCCCTCCACCAAGGATACCAAGGGAATGCTCTCCGCAGCCGCATTCGCACAGATGAAGGACGGCGTGCGTCTGATCAATTTGGCGAGAGGCGACCTGGTCAAGACCGCCGATCTGAAGGAAGCGATGGAAAACGGCAGAATCGCCCGCTACGTCACCGACTTCCCGGATGCGGATACCATCAATCATCCCGGTATCGTAGCGATCCCTCACCTGGGCGCATCCACCAACGAATCCGAAGAGAACTGTGCCCGTATGGCGGCGCGCCAACTCATCGACTATGTGGAAAACGGCAACATCAAGAACAGTGTCAACTATCCCACCGTCGTGCTGGATCGCGGCAGCTGTACCCGTATCGGTGTCATGCACCATAACCGTCCCGGCGTGATCTCGGGTATCTCCACCGCTGTGGCAAGCCATGGCTTCAACATCGAGCATATGGTCAGCGGAAACAAGAACGATATGGGTTACATGATCGTAGATGTTCACGGCGACATCCCTGCATCGCTGATCGAGGATATTGATGCCATCGACGGTGTTATCCGTGCACTGGTGTTCAAGGGCTGATAAGATTATTTCAAAGAACCTCCGAATGGGGGTTCTTTTGCTTGACAAGGTTCCATTTATCTTGTATAATGAAATGCGGTTAAGTTCTCAAAGGAAGATTTATAAAATGGAAAAGAAAGAAGCTCAAAAAATTTTCAAGGATTACATGAAATCGCAAGGATTCAAAATCAAGGGAAGCTGTGCGTACAAGTATATAGATGACGATTATCTTGTGTGCGCAGCCTTAGACCATCGTCCATTTGGAAATGAATATGGAATTGATTATGGAGCTATTTATAATCCTACAGAAACAGATTGGCCGTTTTATAATCATTTGGATTGGAGATTTTTCTTTCAATTCACAACTCAACCGGGAGACGATTTGAATAAATATTCAATTGATGAACTTGATAAACCTCAAGATCTCCAAATATGTTCGTGGTTTGATTATGATACTCGTACAAAAGAAGAATTTGAAAATTCTATTTCTATTAATGTAGTCAGAAT